>JAOARK010000178.1 GCA_025210575.1 Schleiferiaceae bacterium | reverse complement strand
GTCTATGTTAGACTGCTGTAAAGAATGAATATTTATGGTGATACCATCTTTGCTGAAATAAGCAAAGAACTGACTGCCTGATTCTAATGGTATATCAGATAATTTTTTACCAAAATGAATAATGAAGCGCTCTTCCTTGTATTTCGTGTCATTTAAAAACTCATAAGTGCCATCATTTGAAAGTTCAGTGATTACACCCGTTTTTAGATCTTCTATGAATACATAGTTGTGTGCAAATAGAAATTCGTCATTTGCTGAAAACTTGAGTAGTTGATTGTCTTCTGAATCTTTAAAGTTTAGAGTATACGACTTTCGGTGATCAGAAGTTGCAAAGGTTGAGAAGCTGCCTTGGTTTCCTATGATGAATAGATTTGGGACATTAGGACCATTTGACAAATGAAGTGCATCGAACCCTGGTTCAAATTCATCAGAAAAGGTAGTGCCAAATTGCATAAACACTTGATCTTGGTATGGACCATTTTCTTCAGAAACTTGAATGACTAGGTGGTCTTCAGAGGAATTAGTTTTAAGAAAAGAACCTGAACCTGTGGCATCAACATTTGAAATATCTAGAGGGAATGTGTTACCCGGTGTCCAGGTTGATTCCACTTGAATCCAAAATCCTTGTCCAGGGGCAATATATTGACCTGCACCACCAATGCCACTAGTATTTCTACTTACGTAATTGGTTCCATTCCAAACATAATATACTTTTCTAATTAGTGCGTCCAGTGATCCGTGTGCAGCATCCCAATCATAGTTGGCTAAGAAAGGGTTGGCAATAAAATTCCAGCCTTCCGTATCTACTAAATCTGTTCCTCCAACGAATGTGGCCGTTGTGTTTTGACCGTTATCGTAATTCATAGCTCTAGTGGTGCTGGTGGTTTGAATATTTACGGATTCAACATTAACAGTACCCGAACCACTTCTTAAAAAGATCTTGGAATCTCGAGTAGCGAGGTAAACTCTGTTACCGTGTGCTGGGTTATTGCCAGAAGAAGAGCTTTGAGTCCAATTTGAAACAGTGGCGTCCCATTCAAAAGCTGTCCCAGTACCTAGAGCATCAAAAACGATTTGAGCTCCTGGCTCGGCAAAATCTGCCAGATTTCCACCAACAAGAGCTGTGCTCATATCTACCCATCTTTCGCTTGGTGATGCAGAGACATAAATTTGTTTATTGATCTTAGGATTAATACCATCTGTTGTTAACAAGGGACATTCCAGTTGCCCATAACCTGTATTGTCCGATAAAAGGAATATGCCACCAGCACTGCTTGTTGTACCGTCAAGACTAACTTCGTCTGCAATAACATAAGTTCCAGGTAGGATTTCCAGATCTTCATTAGTAGTACTTAATTTGGCACAAGTAATATTACCAGTGGTAAAATGGTTGTTGCCCTGACCGTTTAAAAGAATTTCGCTAAATGTTCCTCCTACGAGGCGTTCGGCATTATTATCGTATCTAAATAAATCCAAGCTACTCCAATCCAACCCCTGGGGTACAGGATCTTTTAACTTGTCTGGAGAATCCAGATAGGTAGTACTAAATGTTCCACCTCCTGCTACAGTGAAACTTCCTAATAATTGGTAGGTGTCAACAATGTTGTTGCTTCCAGAAGCGAGCCAACAATTGTTTTCTATAGTCAGCGTACCGGAAATGTCAGCTTCTCTGGAAAGAACCTTTCTGTTACTGAAACCGGTGCCGCCACTTATCGTCAGATTCGTGCATTCTCCCACATTCACCTTTTGTGTTCCGCTCGATTCAAAAATCATGGTGAAAATTGTCCAAGTAGCATTGTCAGGAATTGGGAAATCACCGGAAAAACTTGTACGCAAGGTAGGAGTGGCACCAACCTGAGGGATATTTGCATATGCACCTTCATCAATTAGTCGGTGTGTACTCATATCTAGAACTATCGTTCCTGCTGACCAGATGATGCCTTGAGTAGTGATGTTTCCTGCCGCTGTTTTGGTTCCTCCTGCTGACAAGGTTATTCCTCCGGTGTAAGTTCCTCCGGGTATTGTTTGGTCTGCGTTGGCGTCAAAATGAACGAGTACACCAGAAGGCCATGTCTCTCCAGATGGCAATGGTGTAGCCGAAGTGTTTTGTGTTAAAACTTGATGACTATTTCCAAAACTTACAGTTAAAGGACCTCCCGAAAGTTGATGCGTAACCATATCTAGTGTATTACTTGAAGAACCAAATGCCAATATGGAATTCACCGTCAGGTCTCCACCAGCTGATTTCGTGCCTGTGCCATCAACGCCTAGTGTGCCAAATGTGCCGGAAGGAATAGTTTGATTACCCGTGTGGTTGAATGTTACTTGTGACCATGATTTTCCTGAAGGGATAGGTAATGCGCTTGTGTTTTGAATAAAAAGTGTACCTGTTCCAGATTGATTCGTTAGCGTTCCAAGCAGTTGATTAGCGCCCATATCCAAACCTTGATTGGTCACTAAAGTACCATCTACAGTTAGGGTTCCGTTGGCTAATTTTGTGCCTGTACCTGAAATTCTCAAACCAGATTTGTAAGTGTAAGTGCTGCTTACCAACTGGTTTGCTCCTCCTGTGTATTCAATATTTGTATTCCACTCGGTTGCACCACCCGTAATTTGTAAAGCTACTGCTGTACTGGCAGTTTTAATAATTGCGTTGGGTTGACTGCCTAATAAAGAATTCAAAACTCCAATACTCAGGGTATGTATTCCCATGTCTAATACATCACCAGAATTCAATTCAATGTCTCCCACGGTAATATTGCCATCTGCCACCACTGTTTGTGGGGTTACCAGCATAACAATCCCGTTATATGTCCCAGGTATACCTTCAATGCTGCCAGTGTGGGCATATTGAACTGTTGTTCCTCCAGAAGAATTGGCTAAAGAGATATTTGTGGCGTCTATGGTTCCTGAAAACGCCATATCTACATTGTCAAGAACAACAGCAGCTCCCGTATTTAGAAAGCCTCCCGAGATGCTGAATATGCTTGGATTTATAGCTGTTCCGCTGTTACCATTCAGATCCCAAAAATGACTTGCATCATTGAAATCTCCTGATTGGGCATCAGTACCACTACCATCTGGTGCGTCATTCCAACTTGACTCTAAAGTCATATCAAGATTTCCAGGTTTTAAATAAAAAGTGGTTGAATTACCTACAAAAAATAAGCATAGGCAGACTGAAAGAATAATAGCTTTTCTCATTAACAAAACTTTAAAAACACAGGAAGCTGAGGGGAATATAATAATACTGAAAATTAACCAATTAGAAAGGTAGGTTTTTGGATTGAAATGCTAAATATACTAGGGCTGGTTGCTGTTCATCTATTTCCTTTCAGATCCCAAAAATGACTTGAATTATTGAAATCTCCAGACTGGGCATCTGTACAACTTACATCTGGTGCGTCATTCCAACTTGACTCTAAAGT
>JAOARK010000177.1 GCA_025210575.1 Schleiferiaceae bacterium | reverse complement strand
CATCAGCACCCATAGCTAGAGCCAATGGGTTAAATGGATGATCAATTACACCTAGCGGACTCGATTTTGTTTTTTTACCAAGTTCAGAAGTTGGTGAATATTGACCTTTGGTTAAACCGTAAATCTCGTTGTTGAATAACAAGATGTTTACATCCAAGTTCCTTCTAAGTAAGTGAATGAGGTGGTTGCCACCAATGGATAAACTATCTCCATCTCCTGTAATTATCCATACGCTTAGATCAGGTCTAGCAGCTTTTAAACCAGATGCAATGGCAGTTGCTCGTCCATGAATACTGTGCATGCCGTAGGTGTTCATGTAATATGGAAACCTGCTGCTGCATCCAATGCCTGAAATAAATGCAATGTTTTCTGGCTCTAAACCAATCTCAGGGAGAACCGTTTGTACCTGTTTTAAGATCGAGTAATCTCCACAGCCAGGACACCAACGTACGTCTTGATCTGTGGTAAAATCTTTCGCTGTGTATTTGTTGGGCTCTGTCATACGGCTGTGTGCATTTCTTTTACCTGGTTCTCT
This sequence comes from Schleiferiaceae bacterium, assembly GCA_025210575.1. Lineage (GTDB taxonomy): Bacteria > Bacteroidota > Bacteroidia > Flavobacteriales > Schleiferiaceae > JAOARK01. The sequence goes on along the minus strand of JAOARK010000177.1, from coordinate 4,369 downwards.
ATTTCGTTTGCCAAGAAAGGCAAGCCTTTAATTTTGTTCAAACCTATGGCATCGACTAAATACTTATCTCGAATAATTCTTACGAGCTGACCATTGTTGAGCTCTGGAATCAGTACTTGATTATAGCTTTTTAATAACTCGCCTAGATTTTTAGGTAAAGGGTTTAAATGAGTTAAGTGAGCGTGAGCCACATTATACCCATCTTTGCGTAAGTTCTGTCCGGCTACCTTAATAGCTCCATAAGTAGATCCCCAGCCTAAAATCAATAAGTCGTCATCTTTTGATCCAGAATCAAGTTCTAACTCAGGTATGAAATTGGCGATTGCGTCAAGTTTTGCTTGTCTCAATTTCACCATCTTTTCGTGATTGTCTGGGTCGTAGCTTACGTTACCCGTGAGATCTTCTTTTTCTAGGCCTCCTACACGGTGCTCTAAACCTTTAGAGCCTGGTATCGCCCATTGTCGTACGTAGTTTTCACCCCGCTCATAAGGAAGGTAATTCTCACTAGATTTAAGTATAGGTGGATTTATCTTAGGGAGTTCAGCGGCCTGAGGAAATCTCCAAGGTTCTGCTCCGTTTGCAACATATCCGTCACTCAACAACATCACCGGGGTCATATGTTCTAAAGCAATCTTACATGCGGTAAAGGCTAAATTGAATGCTTCTGAAGGCTTGTGAATGGCGATCACAGGAACAGGTGCCTCTCCGTTGCGACCGTAAATGGCTTGCATTAAATCGGCTTGTTCTGTTTTAGTTGGCAGTCCCGTTGATGGTCCACCTCTTTGGACATTTAGTATGACTAGGGGTAGCTCTATCATTGTAGCTAGCCCAATAGCTTCTTGCTTTAAGGCAATGCCTGGTCCTGAACTTGCTGTTATTCCTAGCATACCGCCAAATGACGCGCCTATCGCAGCACCTATCGCGGCAATTTCATCTTCAGCCTGAAATGTCTTAACGCCAAAGTTTTTGTGTTTGGCTAATTCATGCAAAACATCTGAAGCAGGAGTAATGGGGTAACTGCCAAAAAACAATTTTAGACCTGCTTTTTCAGCAGCAGCAGTAAAACCTAAAGCAGTACCTTGATTACCAACAATGTTTCTATAGGTTCCTTTTGGAAGTTTTGCTGGTTTTACTTCAAATCGTTCGAAAGCGCTTTCAGTTGTTATTCCATAATTGTATCCGGCCTTTAAAGCCATGATATTAGCTTCAGCAACTTCGGGCTTCGATTTAAACTTAGTTCGAATAAAGTTTTCTGTATGATCCAGATTTCTGTGGTACAGCCAATAAATAAAACCGAGAACAAACATGTTTTTGCTTCGATCTCTTTCTTTGGTACCTAAAGCAGTTTGTTTAAGAGCATCGCGAGTAAGTTTAGTGATGTCGATACTGATCACCTTGTGATTGCTCTCAACTTCCTCTAACGGATTTGCATCTTCGCTGTATTTGGCCAGTTTTAGGTTTCTTTTGTCGAAACCTGCCGAATTGCAAATAATTAGTCCGTTGGGTTTTAATTGATGCAAGTTCTTCTTCAGAGCTGCAGCATTCATCACCACAAGCACATCAATCATCCCGCCAGGGGTATTGATTTGCGTGCTACCAAAGTTGAGCTTAAATCCAGAAACACCTGATACCGTTCCCTGAGGAGCGCGTATTTCAGCTGGGAAATCTGGAAATGTGCTTAAATCGTTCCCGTAAAGGGCTGCTGTATTACTGAATTCAAAGCCTGTAAGCTGAATACCATCGCCTGAGTCCCCAGCAAATAGTATCGCAGTTTTTTCAACAACTTTAGTGCTTGACGTCATATACTGATAAGTACTTAGTCTATTTGTACCACTTCTTTAATTTCGGGGATGTATTTTTTAATTGTCATTTCAACCCCACTTTTCAAAGTCATTTGATTTACGCTACAACCATTACAAGCTCCATGAAGTTTAACCTTAACTACATTGTCATCTGTTAATTCCATGAATGAAATGTCTCCACCGTCATTATTCAAAAACGGACGTATCTCGGCTAAAGCTCTCAATATTTCCGATTCCATTTGCCCTCTTGTCATACTTCCTCTTTTTTAGGTGCACATCCTGCCATAGTTGTAATTCTTACCACTTCGGTAGGGGGTAAATCTTTATTTCTTTTTACCAATTCTGAAACTACATTTTTAGCCATTTCATTGAATGCCTTAGATGCAATTGTGTTTTCTTGAAGAATAGCTGGACGACCAACATCACCGCTTTCTCTAATGCTTTGAACAATTGGAATTTCTCCTAAAAATGGAGTGTCCAATTCCGTAGATAAGTGTTTGGCCCCTTCTTTACCAAAAATGTAATACTTGTTTTCTGGTAATTCTTCAGGAGTGAAATAAGCCATATTTTCAACTATACCCAATACCGGTACATTGATAGCATCCATGTTAAACATGCCTACTCCTTTTCTAGCGTCTGCCAATGCAATAGGTTGTGGAGTACTCACGATTACTGAGCCTGTAACTGGAACAGCTTGAACTAATGATAAATGGATGTCTCCCGTACCAGGAGGCAAGTCGATTAATAGAAAATCCAGGTCACCCCAGTGAGCATCTCTTATCATTTGATTCAAAGCCTTGGTGGCCATAGGTCCTCTCCAAACCACGGCTTGGTTATTTCTTGCGAAAAAGCCAATGGACAAAAGTTTTACCCCATAACTCTCTACGGGTTCCATTTTGCTTTGACCGTCTACTTTAATGCTTGCTGGTCTCTCGGTCTCTACATCAAACATTATAGGCATGCTTGGTCCGTAAATATCTGCGTCTACCAGACCAACATTAAAGCCCATTTGTGCCAAAGCCACTGCCAGGTTAGCAGTAATGGTAGACTTACCAACGCCTCCTTTACCTGAAGCAATAGCAATAATGTTTTTTACTCCAGGAAGTTCTGTTCCTCTAATTTGCTCTGCTTTTTTCGCAAATTGTTCAGGCACCGTAATTCTAACTTTAACCTTTGCTTTTGGGTTAGCGTGCTCATGAACTGCCTTGAGTATATCTACTTCTAATTTCTTTTTAATGTGCAATGTGGGTTGAGTGCAGATCACGTCAACTTCAACTTCATCTCCAAAAATCTGAACGTTAGTTACGTGTTTAGCGTCAACAATATTTGAACTGTTGTCTGTGGCTTGAACGTGGCTTAAAGCCTGCATTACCTCGGCCTTTTTCAACATGAAAATTTATTTTAATTGATTCTAAATAAGAAGGCAAATGTACAATATCCTTACTATGAGTTAACACCTTTTGTATCAGCAAATTTCGGAACCTGTAGATGAATGATTCATGATAAATTGCAGCTCATATTCTATAATATTTCAAAAGTTAAAAGAATACTGAAGGTTTAGAATAAAGCTTCTGGTTAATCCATCTGGACGAGCCTCTCTTACCAAGAATGGAAATGCAAAAATCAATTGCAATTCGTGTTGCTCGTTGAGCAAGTAATCAAAGTAAAAATTACCATTAAGCGTCAATCCGTCAGACCCTTGGATGTTGGTAACCATATTCTCTGCAGTGGTGTATTTATCTTCAGTAAAATGATAAATCGCTAAAAGCCCAGGAGTGAATATGAAATTTCCGTTAGTGTTAATAGCATAAGATGCTCTTAGCAATCCATCACCACTTCTTTGAAATTGGTTTGTGGATTGAATATTTCTTAAACTGCTACCTTCAGGGTATAATTCTGACAAAAACTGATTGTTGTTTTGAGTGAGCGGTTGTTGTACAGCTAACGCAAAAATCCAGTTGCTTACATTGTATGATAAACCGGCAATGAGATCGGTGGTTCCTAAACTTGATTGATAATCCATTGGCAGAGGTAGGCCGCTTATGCTTTTATCTGCATTGTTTAGCGGGAGTTTAACACCAATATTTCCAGAAAACTTCTGCGTGAACTTAATTTCAGAATTAATGTAGAAATCACCTAAGCCACTTGCGGAAATACCATTTCCTGATTGTCTTAGGTAGGTGAGTTTTGCGGATAAATTGAATCGATCGTTCAATTCTCTAGTATATGTAATGTAACTCGATAAAATTGCTATTGAATAATCAGCGGAACCCAACCCTGCACCAGCTCTCAACTTGTTTTTATTGTTTTCTGATTTATGCTCAGGTTGTATGCCTGGGGCGGTGCAGAAACCAGCATCGCTGCAGCCTTGGCCATTAGCAAAAATGCATGATGCCAATAGAGTAATACCCGTGAGAAGTAATTTGTTTAAGCGTAGCATATTCAAAGTGTTTCTCAACGTTAGTCTTTAAAAAAGAGAATTCCTTAATACTTTGCTACAAAATCTACAACATCTTGAGTTAAAGCTTCGTGGTCATTAACAAAGGGTTGATGGGCACTATTGTAAT
>JAOARK010000176.1 GCA_025210575.1 Schleiferiaceae bacterium | reverse complement strand
GGTAAGAAGGACTAGCTGAAGCGGCATTTGTAGAGTAATACACATAATTTTGGTTACCATAACTTGATAAAGTAGCCACTGCTCTGTTATTATCCGTTGGATCAGCTCCAATACTTGTCACAATTCTACCGTTGGCAATAATTGTTGAAGTAATTTGAGTTACAGGGTTTCCTTGGCTAACATCAGCAGATTGTACATCTCTTGCCTGGCTAACGTTTGAAATCGTATAGATTCTACCTGTTGCTGTACCTACGTAAATTACATCTCCATCAGCTGAAATGTCTATCGAGAATGCGCTCTGTCCAGGGATGTTAGCAATCTTCCACCATTCTGGTGTCTCTGTAAAATCTAGAGGGTCTCTAGTCATGTAGATCGCATTTGCATATCCAGCAACATAAAACGCTTGAACTGGATCCTGAACTCGAATTGAGTCATAAGGATTTACTTCGCTTGTCAAAGTATAACGGTAAGGCAATTGATTGATGTTACTTGATAACACCAATTCTGACCCAGCATCATACTTCACATCACAAAGCACAATAATCTCAGCTACTGGGGCATTGTCAAATACAACATAGAACAATCCTGTGTTAGAGTCAAACATACCCGTTCCGTCTCCTGATAAGTTTCCTTGAGCATCTGATACAATTGTATCACCACCAGCTAGGATTCTAAACTTATCGGTAATAAATGTCGCTGATTCTTGTGGTCTACCTAAAGTGTTGTAGAATGAATCTTGTGTACCATCACCAAAACCTAAAGAACGTAAAGCTGGGTAAGCAACAAAACCTACAGAGTCAGCAGAGTTAGGATCATTAGTAGTTTCATGTAATTGGAAAGGCATAGCCCAAATACCAGGAGCAGTTTGCATTTCTGAACTTACCCATTCATCAGGTCTTTCCCAGCTGTCTCCTTGATTTTCTGTTCTTAACAAGTTGGTTACTGGAGTATAAGCGAAGTACACATTCTTGTTTAACCAAGAAATAGCATTGTAACCACCGTCACCACCATTTACTTCTACAGCGGTTCTCATTGTATTTCCAGTACCATCATTAAGTAATGTACCATTATCTTGAGTACCACCCATTACAGCTCTATCTGAACCGATTGAGATGCTATAGAATTGAATTGTGTTTAATTCTTTTACCACTTCTACCCATGATACACCATTATCTGAAGTCTTATACAGACCTCCATCATTTACCATGTAGAAAACATTTGGGTTGTTCTCATCAAATACAACATCGTGTTGATCTGCATGAACATACCAAGGAATAGGAGGGTTTTGATTACCTACGAACCACTGAGAAAGAAGGCTCCAACCACCTGTAGAAGTATACTCCCACACGTCAATACCACCTAAAATCAATCTATCCTTGTCGTGAGGATCAACTCCTAAAGCAAGGTCAAAATTACCTTGACCAGAATTTCCAGAGAATCCAACAACGAATTGGTTAAATGGCTCAAAAGAAGCTGTATGCTGTCCGATCATTGTCCAAGTTGGATTAGGATCGTTAGCGTTTGTAGTCTTGAATACTCTATCTAAAAGACCATTATTTTGAACCAAACAAGCGTAAGCATAGGTTCCATCTGCAGATGTTTCTAAACGCACACGACCCTGACTTCTTGGAAGTTCTCCAGGACCTGCACCATTTACAGACATCTCAACGAAGTTTGTTTTACCATCTAAAGAACGCATCATTCGGCCATTTAAACTTACCCAAAGAGCACCCGTTGATGCACGCTCCATATCAGTAACTGTAACATTACTTCCTGCAACGTTAATAGGGTTAGACCAATTTGCTCCACCGTCAGTGGTAAGCCTTAGTCCTTTATTTGTACCAACCCAAATAGTATTTGGTTCACTTGGGTGAGTAATGATCTTTGAAACTTGTGCCCATTCAGCACCTGCACTTTGTGCAGCAGGAACAGTGTTTTGGATAACAGACCAAGTCGCTCCTTCATCAGTAGATTTAAAAACTCCTCCACCCATGAAACCATAAGCTCCATTTAGTCTAATTCCGTTACCATACGTGTGAATACCTTCACCAGTACCATAATAAATAGTTCCATCAGCACCTTCTGCAATAGAAGTTACATTTTGATTTCCTGTTTCATTCATAGGAACCCAACTTGAACCTCCTGAAGTACTCTTAAAAATACCTCCAGAAACACCACCTATGTACATTACGTTAGGGTTGTCTTTGTCTATGATGAAAGATCGTGCTCTACCCGCCATGTTATCTGGACCTAAAGAAGACCAGTTCAAGTCTAATGCACTTGTTTTATTCATCATGTTAGATGCTTGATTCTGCGCTGCAGCCACATCCTTGGGATCTATTTTTCCAGTGATCTGGTTCACCCTCATACTATTCACATACTCAAAACCACCCATTGATGTTTTGGCATCATAGTTACGTGGCTCATATTGGGCTTCAGATTGCCCCATATTCAACTGCGTTAACATGGCTGTTAACCCAACTGCAGATAATGAAAATAATGAAATACGTAATGATTTTCTCATCTTGTTCTTACTAATGATTCTCCTAAATTTTAATCGCCTAAAAATATAACAAAATAGCACCCTTACAACCTTAAAATAGATAGCCTTAACTACCTGATTTTAAAAGATGTGGCGCTCTGCATGGTATGATGAACGAACTAATGGTCCACTTTCAACATACCTAAAGCCCATCTTCAAACCCTCTTCCTTCAACTCGTCAAAGATTTCAGGTTCTACAAAACTAACGACAGGCAAATGCTTTTTGGTTGGCTGTAAATATTGACCAATTGTTAAAATATCCACTTTTGACTCTCTCAAATCGGACATTGCTTCGAGCACTTCCTCTTTGTTTTCGCCTAATCCAAGCATTATTCCACTCTTGGTTCTGGGAAGCCCACCCTCCTTTAAATATTTTAAAACTTCCATGCTTTGAGCATAGCGGGCCTGAATTCTCACCTTTCTGGTAAGCCTTTTTACTGTTTCTATGTTATGACTTACAACCTCAGGAGCAACATCCACGATTCTCTGAACATTTCTCATTACTCCCTTAAAGTCCGGTATCAAAGTTTCCATGGTAGTTCCTGGACTCATTCTTCTTACGGCTTTCACCGTCTCTGCCCAAATAACAGAACCACCATCGGCAAGATCATCTCTATCTACTGAAGTCAGCACAGCATGTTTCACTTTCATCAGCTTAACACTTCGGGCTACTCTCTCAGGCTCATCCCAATCCACAGCCAATGGCCTACCCGTTGCTACATTGCAAAAACCACATGATCTTGTACAAATATTGCCGAGAATCATAAATGTGGCTGTTCCTTCTCCCCAACATTCACCCATGTTAGGGCAATTACCACTTTGACAAATGGTATTGAGTTCGTAGTTATCTACTAACGATCTTACTTTTTTATAACTTTCTCCGGTGGGTAATTTTACACGAAGCCATTTAGGCTTCTTTTTGGCTTTCTCAGCCGAAACAACATCACTCATACTAGTTCCACTTTCCTCCAAAATTAAATGTGATATAAAATTGAAGCCACAAATTGTAGTTTTCAACTTCATACATGATCGGCACCTTTTCATCCTGATAGATGCCGTATGAAGGGAATAGATCTGCTATCCCTCCAACTTCAATTGTTGTTATTTTTTTATCTGATAAATGAAAATCGAATGCAAATCCAGTTTTCACATACAATCCTAATCTAAGGTTACTCTTTTCAATCCCTGTAAAAAATGGAGCCTGCCCAAAAATGTCAACATAATCATGAATTTCTGGATCATACCTTTCAGTACTAATAAAATCTTGGCCTCCTTGGTCTTCCTTTACTACTTCCAAATAAATGGGTTTTAAAATTCCAAAGGAAGGACCACCAATGGTAACCCAAGAAATAGACACAGAACCCTGATCTGTTTTGTCAACTAAAATTTTATCACGTCCATATCCTAAACGAATAGTGTAAAGGCCATTTAACTTACCATACACAAAACTGCGATTACTATTAAAGAATAGTTGGCTTCTCAATTTCACTTCTTTGGGGTGACGAATTGAAGCCAGGTCAATTTCCCATCCCCATTTATTGAAACCATCTCTGAACTTCATTCTCCTTAGGTTTATTCCAAACCCTCGTGTATGAAGCATAATACCACCGGTCATCTCATTGTCATACACCTGCCTTTTAAAATCAGCTTCTGTGGTTAACTGTCCGTAACCACAAACCGAGATTAATACAAATGCTATGGCAATAATTTTATGCATTCAACCAGTTTTCTATTGTATCTGTATTTACGTTAAAATGAGATGCATTGTTAGTGCATTTCCCATTTTTTATATGCAGTAATTGAGGAGACTCATGCTTCACACCAAACATTTCTTCTATTGCATTAGAAACTTCCCTAAATTTAATTAAATCTAAGTAAAAGAAGTCTACGCCATCAAAGCTCCACTGGCTTTTTAGACCCTTAAATGCCATGTAACTTACACTGCACCTGGTACTATGTTTAAATACAAGAACCCCATTTTTATTGGGGTTCTTAGATAAGTCTATAATTTCGTTTAATTGAGAATTATTCTCTAATATGTGTGGTTCAAGCATTAAGCATCAACTGGTTTTTCTACTTCCAACTCACCGCTATAAGTAGGACATTTTTCATGTGCACCACAAGAAGCTAACACTCCAACAGCAAAAACAACTAAGAATACTTTAAATATATTTTTCATAATCTTTTTCTACGTTTTTCGGGTTCCAAAATTACAAATAACTCATTGCTTATAAACAAATAACGCGTTTTATTGAAAATATGTTGCTCATTGTGAGCAATAGATCGCTTTCAATGAGTTCTCTGCTATTGCAGTAGACATTATTTTATTTTCGCCTTTCACTCTATTGATAATGGCTGTAGACCCGCAACTGGAAAAATCATGGTTAGAAGCATTGCGAAATGAATTTGACCAACCCTATTTTGAAAAACTGAAGTCCTTTCTTTTAGGCGAGAAAAAAAGTCAATTGGTTTACCCTCCCGGGCCTAAAATATTTGAAGCTTTAAACGCCACACCTCTGAACGAAGTAAAAGTGGTTATTCTGGGGCAAGATCCTTATCACGGGCCTGATCAGGCAAACGGACTTTGCTTTTCTGTGAATCCAGGAATTAAGTTTCCTCCATCCCTGAACAATATTTTTAAGGAGCTCAATGCAGATATCAACATGGATAAACCTAGCACTGGAGATCTCTCTAATTGGGCACAACAAGGTGTGCTGTTGCTAAATTCGGTTCTTACGGTGCGAGCGCACCAAGCAGCATCTCATAAAAATCAAGGCTGGGAGAAATTCACAGACGCTGTCATTCAAAAGGTTTCAGAGTCTCAAGACAATGTGGTTTTTCTACTTTGGGGCAATTATGCAAAGAATAAAGTGAAGCATATCGATCTTTCTAGACATCATATTCTTCAGTCAGCACATCCATCACCTTTGTCGGCTCATAATGGATTCTTCGGCAATCGCCATTTCTCTAAAACAAATGACCTGCTCATTTCGTTTAACAAAACGCCCATTAAATGGGATGCCATTGCATGAGATGCATTCTGATTTTCATAACTCTTTTTTCAAGCACACTTTTTTTCGGGCAGTATTCCTTATTTATTGAACCTGTAGACGATGCATCAAAAGCATTCTTTAAAAGAAAGGCTTTAGCTTATGAGCAAAAGGACAGTATTGAAGCCGAACTTAAGCTCAAAGAACTAGGGCTAATGTTTAGGGATGAAGGATACCTTACCTACCAGATTAATAAAATGTATGCCCAAAACAGGCTGATCGCTACTGTTAGTTTCGGATCAAAATTTGAATTTGCACAACTCAGTCCAGGAAACTGTGATTTATTCATTTTAGGTGAAATAGGTATTCAAGCCAACGATTTTGAAGACCCTTGGTCGTTTCAGCGTACTCGTCAACTCATAGAAAATCTACTTTCCTACTACGAAGAAAATGGCTACCCATTCGCTCGCGCCAAACTCGACTCGTTAGACCTAAACAGCAACATACTCAAAGCCCAGCTTAATGTCTTCTCAGGACCTTACCGAAATTTAGACAGTATAGTTGTTAAAACAGACACGAAGATCCCTAAAGGATATATTAGCTACCATCTTGGATTAAAAACTGGGAAACCTTACAACGAACGAAAGCTGAGAGATGTAGAACAACTCGCCCTCAATGAAGGAACTTTCTCGGCAAACCGACCTCCACAGGTTCTTTTTGAAGAACAAAAAACATCGGCTTTTTTATATCTGGCCAAACAGAACAACAACAGAATTAGCGGTATTGCAGGGATTAATACCAATGAGGATGGTTCTGTTTTTTTAACTGGTGAACTAGACCTCTCTCTCAATCATATTTTTAAAGGTGCAGAAAACATCGCTTTTAATTGGAATGCCCCTAGAGCTGGAAGTCAGCAACTTAATTTGAGTGTAGATATTCCCTATTTATTCAAATCACCCTTAGGGATAATCTTCAATTTCAATTTATTCAGAGAGGATACCCTTTTTTCTAATCGTGATGTTCTCATTGGACTTAATTTAAGACCTAATGCCAGAGCTGAATTAGGTGTATCATATCAAGATAAGAACTCAAACAACCTTCAAGGAGCCGACAATTTCGCAAATGTGACTACAAAGTATGTTTTGCTTACTACAAAGTACAATCGGCTCAACCACCGATTCTTACCCACCAAAGGGGTTTTACTAAAAGTACTGGCAGGACAAGGAGATCGACAGAGCCAAGATGATAAACAGCGTCAATACACGGCAATGATACAATTGAGTAGCTTTTTTACCATTCATAAAATGAACAAGATGTTTGTTGGCCTAAAAGCGGAAGGGCTTTTCAACTCCACACTTGTAACTAATGAATTGTATCGTTTAGGTGGTGTGAATTCAATTAGAGGATTTAATGAGCAAAGCATATTCGCATCGCAATACGCATTTAGTCAAGTTGAATATCGCTTATTCCTTGAACGCCTTACGTATTTCTTTCTTTTTGCCGATGTAGGTTTTAGTCGAAATGAAGTTCCCGAAATACCCACCGAAAACTTTCTTATCGGAACAGGATTGGGATTTTCCTTTTATACAAAAGGAGGCATATTTTCTCTAGCTATTGGTGTAGGTAAGCAAAATGAAAACCCGTTTAACTTGTCTGAAGCCAAAGTTCATATAGGCTATGTAAACCGATTTTAACTGTTAAAAAATCACTATTCTTTTTCTAGATTATTGAATTCAGAATGACGCTCCCCGACTATCTTTATCTTTTAATATTTTGCATTTATGGATATTGTTTTTTTACTGATAGGTATTGCCGTTGGAATAGGATTGGGTTGGTTTATAGGTAAAAACAGTAAAGGTCAGCATGAGGGG
>JAOARK010000175.1 GCA_025210575.1 Schleiferiaceae bacterium | reverse complement strand
GCCCAAGTATTACGTGGATTTAAGATTTCATCTGGCACGTTTGGACATGTTGTAGGGAACATCAATCCAAAAGTTGGATGCTCAGCATATTCAACATTATCCAATTCACCGTTAAGTGCTGCAGTAATCATAGCACGAGTAAATTTCAATTTAATTCTTGATCCTACTCCGTACTCACCACCAGACCATCCAGTGTTAATTAACCAAACATTTACTCCAGCAGCTTGCATTTTTTCGCTTAGCATTTCTGCATATGCTGTAGGGTGCAACGGCATGAAAGGTGCTCCGAAACAAGCTGAAAACGCTGCAACAGGCTCTGTAATTCCTTCCTCAGTACCCGCCACTTTTGCTGTATAACCAGAAATAAAGTGGTATGCAGCTTGACCTGGAGTCAATTTAGAAACAGGAGGTAAAATACCCGAAGCGTCACAGGTTAAGAAGAAAATATTCTTTGGGTTTTGCCCAATAGAATTTTCTTGAATATTGTCTATGTGATAAATTGGGTAAGAAACACGAGTGTTTTCCGTAATTGTAGAGTCTTCAAAATCAACTTCGTTCTTTTCGTTTTTGAAGATAACGTTCTCTAAGATGGCTCCAGGCTTAATCGCTCTGAAAATATCTGGTTCTTTTTCTTCAGTTAAATCAATAACCTTAGCGTAACAACCTCCTTCAAAATTGAAGATCGTGTTGTCTGCTGTCCAACCGTGCTCATCATCACCAATCAATTTTCTATTCGGGTCAGCTGATAAGGTAGTTTTTCCTGTACCTGACAATCCGAAGAAAAGAGCTGTGTCGCCACCTGTACCAACGTTAGCAGAACAATGCATAGAAAGCGTGTTCTTTAAATGAGGAAGTACAAAGTTTAGTGCACTAAACATTCCTTTTTTGATTTCACCAGTATATCCGCTACCTCCAACAATAATAGCCTTACGGCTAAAGTTGATGATTGAGAAGTTACCCTGTCTTGTTCCATCAATTTCTGGATCGGCTAAGAATCCAGGGGCATTTAACACGTGCCACTCTGCATCAAAGTTCAATAGCTCATCTTCACTTGGTCTTAAAAACATGTTGTGAACAAACATGTTTGACCATGGGTACTCATTCACTACTCTTAATGGAACTCTGTATCTTTCGTCAGAACATGCAAATACATCTCTCACATAAAGTTCTTTTTCGCTTAAATATGCAGCTACTTTATCGTATAGTTTATCAAACGCTTCGCTGTCGAATGGTTTGTTGATCTTTCCCCACCAAACAGAATCTTCAGTTAAACTGTCTTTAACAATGAATCTATCTTCTGGAGAACGACCTGTAAATTTCCCAGTATTAACCGCTAACGCACCTGTAGATGCAATCTTAGCCATACCTCTGTCTACAGAAATCTGAGTTAGTTCTTCACTAGATAAATTCCAATGAGCATTGGCATCTTTAATACCGTAGCTCTCTAAATTTCCATTTAATGGTTTTATTCCTTGTGCTTTCATGTTTTATAAAGTTGGTTTACACCAAATTCAAGGGCGCAAAATTAGAAATCCAAACCTACCAGCCAAGTGATTTTCATCATCTTATCAACGTAGGTTGTTAATTAGTTGATGGTTTTAGTTGTAGAAGTGCCAGCCACGCTGCTATGAAGGCTATTCCACCGATAGGTGTAACAGGTCCTAAAAAGGATAAATTAATACCTAAATACTGGTCTAAACATAAAAGATAGATAGATCCGCTAAACAGAATAATGCCAGTTAAAGCCAAGTAATATGAGGGTTTTAAATTGTTGGCATACTTACTAAAAGTAATGATCAGCATAAATAGGGCATGAAACATATGGTACATAACCCCGGTTTTAAAACTTTCTAATTCTCTAGGCGTAAGGATATCTCGCAAGGCATGAGCACCAAGAGCACCAAGAATAATTGCTAGAGCACCCAATATTGAGGCGATTCGAAATTCTTTATTCATTTAATAACAATTTTAATTTGTCTAAGTAAGCAGCACTTGAGAATAAACCGCTCAATATTTTATAATCTGGGTTAATAATTGAATTTTGATAGGTCTGTTCTATTATTTGCCATCGAGTAAACTCGTGATCGAGTGTTTTTACATAAAGCACAAACTGTTCGTTTGAAACAGAATTTCTATTCAAATAATCCAAAAGCATTTGAGTTCTTTCAAACTGAAATTGATTGTTGCTTAAATCAGATAGAAATTTTGAATCTATACTTTGGTTCACTTCTGAATTTTTATCTGCTATGTTAACATTTTCTATAGGTGGCAATTGATCTGCTGTTATTATAAAAAGATCATTAACGGTTAAGTTCTCTCTTAGTCTGTAGCAATAATTATTATCACTCGTCTTAACCAAGGTGTACTTTCTGGATTCATTTGCTTTGATGTACTTATTGATTTTTTTCCCTTCTATGAGAATTGAAAGCTTCAGTTCAACACTATCTGAAAATTGGACAAGTACTGATGTGCCAGAGGGATTGTAAACAGAATCGTTAATAATAATTGGTGTTTTGTAAGGGTATTCTGTATAGATGAATTTTTGCGCAACCCCTGACTGAATGCCTAAAGCCGTGAATAACAACAAGGAGAGAATAAATCGTTTCATCGGGGTAAAATTATAATTGAAAATTGAATCTATTATTCCTTACTGGGTAATATATTTGTTCAATTAATAACAGTTTGTGGGAGATATTGTGAAAAAAGTTTTAGTTATTGGTGCGGGAAGATCAGCGACAAGCTTGATAAAGTATTTGCTGAAAAATGCAGAAAGGTTCGAATGGGAAATTACCGTGTGCGATCAGGATTTTGAGTTAGCACAAAACAAGATTAATGGGCACCCGAGGGCAAAAGCATTGCAGTTTGACATTAATGATGAACACGCTCGTAGATCACAAATAAAATCTGCATCAATTGTAATTTCTATGCTTCCTGCTCACATGCATATTGACGTAGCAAAGGAATGTATAGAGAACAAGATCCCCATGGTTACGGCTTCATACGTAAGTCCTGAGATGAAAGCTCTAGATGGTTTAGCTAAAGAGAGTGGAATAATCCTCATGAATGAGGTGGGTGTTGACCCCGGTATAGATCATATGAGTGCGATGAAACTCATTGATACGGCTAGATCTCAAGGAGCAGAGTTAAAAATATTTGAATCTTTTACTGGAGGTTTATTGGCTCGCGAAAGTGAAAAAGATAATCCATGGAAATATAAATTCACTTGGAATCCTCGCAACGTGGTTTTAGCTGGTGCAGGTGGAGCAGTAAAATTTAAACAAGAAGGTAAATACAAGTATATTCCTTATCATCAGCTGTTTAGAAGAACTGAGGTAATTGAAATAAACGGGAATGGAAGATTTGAAGGGTATGCAAATCGTGATTCTCTAAAATACAGATCCGCTTATGGTTTGGAAGAAATTCCGACAATATATCGTGGAACTTTAAGAAGACCTGGTTTCTGTAGAGCTTGGGATGTTTTTGTAAAATTAGGAATGACCGATGATTCATATAGGTTAGAGAATTCTGAGCAAATGACTTACAGAGAGTTTACCAATACATTTTTAGCGTTTAATCCCACTGATAGTGTTGAACTAAAGTTGATGCATTATTTAGGTATTCCTCAAGATTCGGATATCATGGATAAGATTGTCTGGTCTGGACTTTTTTCGGATAAAAAAGTAGGAGTTCCAAATGCTACTCCTGCAATGATTTTAGAGAAAATTCTAAAAGATGTTTGGACATTGAATGAGGATGAAAGAGATATGATCGTTATGTATCATAAACTAGGCTATATCGTAGATGGCCATAAAAAAATGATCGAGTCGAGCATGATTGTTGAAGGAGACAATAATGAGGATACTGCCATGGCAAAGACTGTAGGACTACCTGTGGGGATTGCTACAAAACAGATTCTAACAGGAGAGATAAAACTAAAGGGAGTTCAGATTCCTATTAAAAAGGAAATATACGACTCTATGTTATCAGAGCTTTCAGATTACGGAATTCGCTTTGTAGAAAAAGAAATTCCGTATCAAGGGTATTAGGAGGCAGAAATCAAAAAAATAGTTGGGCGTTTGTGCAATTCTGGTGGATTCTTTTTCCATTCAGAGATTGTTTTTGTTTTAATCATTTCAGTTTGCAAAGAAATATCAGTAGCTACACATAATCTGGTGTTTCTATCGCACGCGGCAAGCACATCTTCCAGAAGTTTAGCATTCCTGTAGGGTGTCTCCATAAATATTTGAGTGCTCCCTTTCAAAGAAAGTTTTTCTAAAGAGATCAACATTTTTTTGCGCTTAGCAGACTCGATAGGCAGATAACCATTAAAGGTGAATTTTTGTCCATTTAATCCACTAGCTATTAATCCCATTAAAATGGATGATGGGCCAGAAAGAGGAACCACATTAACTCCCTTTTTATGTGCAAGATTAACTATTTCCGATCCAGGATCGGCCAGACAAGGAACACCTGCTTCAGAAATAATACCTACATCATGCCCCAATAAACAGGGCTCTAACATCCCTTCGTATTCTATTTCTTCGGTGTATTTGTTTAATACAGAAAGAATTAATTGAGGTTGAGATTTACTTGGTGTAACCTTTTTGATAAATGATCTTGCCGACTTTTCATTTTCCACAATAAAGTGCTGTGTCTGGTCAATTACTTTTTTGACTTTCATTGGGAGCACCTCTAAAGGCTCTGTATCTCCAAGTAAAGAAGGGATTAAATATAAAGTACCGTAATCGGGATTATCAGCCATATTTCTCAACTATTTTATCTGTTGCTTCATTCAACATTTGGTAAACAATTTCAAACCCATGTTCTCCTCCGTAATACGGGTCTGGCACTTCGTTATTCTCCCCAGGAGTTATTTCATTCAAGATCAGCTTTACCTTTTGTTTAGTTTCATCATTTGGCGCTAATTTCAATATGTTATCGTAATTAGACTGATCCATTGCGTATATCAAGTCAAAATTTTCAAAATCAATTGGATCAAATTGCCTTGATTCTAGATCACGAATATTTACATTGTACCTTCTGGCTATAGCCACACTTCTTGGGTCTGGTCCTTCGCCAGCGTGAAATGCAGAAGTGCCTGCAGAGTCAATTTCCCAACCTAATTCTTTGGTTTTAGCTCTTAAAATTCCATGGGCTAGGGGAGATCGACAAATGTTCCCCAAACACACCATTAGTACTTTCATCTGATATAAAAATATTTAAGGATAGCGCTTTACGTAAAACTAATTAAAATGCTCAATTATGATTATTCTGGTCATAAAAAAGCCGGTTAACAACCGGCTTTATTTTAATTACTAAGTGTTAATTTCTTTCTTATATCTACAACATAAGCCTTAAATCGCTTATCGGTTTCGGTTAGGTTGTTAACCGTTCTGCAAGCGTGTAATACCGTTGCATGATCTTTATTTCCGCAATGAGCCCCAATTGTTGCTAATGAGTTTTTTGTTAGTTCTTTGGAGAAGAACATAGCTAATTGTCTCGCCTGTACAATTTCTCTCTTTCTAGTTTTTGATTTAATAAGATCAACAGGCATGTCGAAATAATCGCACACTACTTTTTGAATGTAGTCAATTGACACTTCTCTAGTGGTGTTTTTCACAAACTTGTCAATCATCTGCTTAGCTAACTCGATGGTGATTTTCTTTTTGTTCAAAGAAGATTGAGCTAACAAACTAATAAGTGCGCCTTCTAATTCTCTGACATTAGAATTGATGCTGTATGCTAAATACTCAACAACGTCTTCAGGCATTTCAATACCATCGTTGTAGAGCTTTTTATTCAAAATTGCGATTCTAGTCTCAAGATCTGGTTTTTGTAAATCAGCAGATAACCCCCATTTAAACCTAGAAAGAAGTCTTTGCTCCATTCCTTGCATATCAACAGGAGCCCTATCTGAAGTCAATACTACTTGCTTTCCTTGTTGGTGAAGGTGATTGAAAATTTCAAAGAATACATCTTGAGTCTTTTCTTTACCGGAGAAAGATTGCACATCATCAATTATCAAAACATCAATCATCTGATAGAAGTGAACAAAATCATTCTTGGTGTTATTGCGAATAGCATCTATAAATTGCTGTGTGAACTTTTCAGCAGAAACATAAAGCACCGTTTTTTCAGCGTAACGATCTTTTATCTCAATACCTATGCTATGTGCTAAATGAGTCTTGCCTAGACCAACTCCACCATAAATAAGCAGGGGATTAAAAGAAGTTCCACCCGGTTTAGCTGCAACTGCAAAACCAGCAGATCGTGCCAATCTATTGCACTCTCCTTCTATGAAATTCTCAAAGTTGTAATTTGGATTCAGCTGAGATTCTACGTTTACTTTTCTTAAACCTGGAATTATAAATGGATTTCTTATACCCTCTTGACCACCTATTTCAACCGGCATATTCACCTTAGGATTTTTGATAGGGGCTCTATTATTGCTAGGGATTTTCACTGTATAAGGATCTGGGTTTCCATACGTGTTCTCCATTACAATGCTGTATACCAACTTCGCATCTTTGCCCAACTCTTTAATTAG
>JAOARK010000174.1 GCA_025210575.1 Schleiferiaceae bacterium | reverse complement strand
GCAAAAGTTCGAAGGTGTAGAAAGAAATGAAATGAATATCGAGTTAGACCTAGCTACAGGAATCTACATCCTTAATGTAACTGACCTTAGAACTGAGGACAGCAGAAATATGAAACTGATCAATAAATAATATAACACCAAGTATGTCATGACTTTTATTCCCATTACCAAAAGAATACCAACAATGAAACGCAATTTCAAACTTAAGAATACATTAATCCTTGCATTAATGGTGCTCGTAATGAGTGCTTTTGGGCAAGATAAACTATTCCCAACCGGGTCAATTATTATTGACATGGGCGCCAATGGCGGCACCCCTACTGTTGATAATAGTCTTAAACCTTATGGTTTGGTTTATGAAATCTTAGAAGATTACAACGTTCCTGTAAGTTGGATCATTAACACTTCTAAAACGAAAGATGCTGCCGATTTTACTTACGATGGCTTTGATTACAAAGCAGGCCCATTTATTATTAGCGGAGATTTTGTTACACCTGCCATTGCAGCGGCATGCTCTACATGGGCAGCAAATTACGGCTTTGTGGTAACTACATCCACTACTCCATTTACAGCTCCAGAATTTAGAGAGCTAGTAGCCCCGCCTTTATGGGGAGTAAATGCCGATAACAGTACAATTACCTTAGGGTATTTAGGTGAAGCTGGCATCCCGAATGGAACTGGTACAAAGAACACAATCGTTAAATCAAGTGATTTAACGGAGTGTTTTGACCAATTTATGGTGGCCCACAGTGACCCAACTTACGAAAGCCACGGGAGTGTATATAGATACGTTCAACCTGTTGCCGAAGGCGGCTATGGCGGATGGCTATGGGTTGGTTGCCATGGCGTAAGCGAAATGGAAAACATTGAAGGACATTACCCAACAAAATACGCATCTTATGTAAGTTCCACAGGATGGGATAGCGATGCCTCAAAAATTGGTTCTTATATTGACCGCGAGGGTACCAGCAGAAGTTCTGGAACGAATGAAATGTTCGTTCAATTCAGCAGCCCATTATCTGCTGGCGACACAGCTTTCTTTTATGTGAAAAACTCTAATGCAGCTGACCAGACAATTGATGTTCAATCCATAGCAGGATCTGTTCCTGGTGGCACAGTCGATCGTCTACAAACAATAACAGTGAATGCAGAGCATAACTCATTTTCTTTTAATGCCCAAACTGGCGGTTCAACTGGAGATTTATTCCTTTACATTGTTCCAGCTGGAGCAGATGTAAACGGTTTAAGAATTGTCTCAAATTCTGATGATATTTCTATTGATGCAGTTGGATACGACCCGGATTGGGTAAAATTCAACTTTTTATCTTCTGACCGTATGGTAAAAGACGCCAACCATGGCAATGGAACTCCGTCAGATTACACAACGAGATATCCTACACATCCATTTATGCAGTTTATTGGCACCAGCCATAATGCACACGCACAAGGGTCAGAACAAATTTATGTTCCTACAACAAGTTGGAGACCCGGTTCGTATCCTGCGGTTACTCAATTAAATCACCCAGACGAGCCATCGAATATATCTGATGATATTTACAAGCAAGCTGCACCAGTATTATTTGGCCGAGCCTATGACGATCCAGATTGGGGATTTATCCTATATCAAGGAGGACACGATCATGATGGTGGTAGTGTAGAAGAACAAGTAGCTGCGAAAAGAATGTACTTAAACTTCAGCTTTTTAGCTTCTGTAGACAACCCATTGGTGGTTGACCAAAACACTGCAAATGTGCCTGATGAAATTGCAAGTGGAACACCTACTCAAATTTCAGCAACGGCTTCAAACACAACATCCTATTCTTGGGCAAGTAGTTGTGGTGGATCATTCTCTGATGCAAACATCTCAAATCCAATATTTACACCACCAGTGGTTGCTGTTGGAGCAGAGCCCATTGAATGTGTTATAACATTGACGTTAATGGATGATTGTGGTCGTGAATTCGTGAATACATGGAAAATTACCATCTATAACGACACGAAAGCGAATCCTGTAGCCTTGCCAGATGCAGGCACGTTTACGCATGACCAAACGCGCATGACCATCAATTACATTGATAATGACTATGATCCAAATCTGGATGATGTGAGCGCTGAATTTCCAAACGGTCTTTCAGGAACGAACGGAGTATTTGTAGATAATGGCGATGGTACCGTTTCTTTTATTCCGACCATTCCATTAACGACTGGCCCTTATACAGAAATATTAACTTATAGAATTTGTAAGGCTACCGACAATTCTTATTGTTCTGCCAATACCACAATTACTTTTAACATTATTGCTAATACTTGTCCTGCAGGGCAAAGAGAGGTTTCAGTTACAACCGTAACAACTGTAGGAGGTACCGGTGCTACTGGTGGTGACTGGTTGAACCCTAGCAATGCAAACGGGGTTAATGATGGTACAGAAGCAGAATTAGACAAAGACGACAAGGCTATCGATGTATATTTTAATGGTGCTACATTACCTGATGGTACCGTGATTACGATTTATGCTCGAGGTACACACGCAGATGCTGAATTAAAAATTAAGTCTAAAGGTGGAACAGCACCTGATAACGAGCTTAAAAATAAAATCGGAATTACAGGCGGTATAATCAATTTCACCTACACGATTTCTGGTGGTGACGCCACTCATTTAGAGATTAAGGGTAAGAAGAAAAATAATCTGTTCTTAGATGCAATTGAATGGGACACAGAAGTAACCACAACTTCATGTGAGGAGCTTCCTGATGCAGCTGACGCTATTTATGCAACAGGAGTTGGCGTTCCATTTACAGTTGACTTTGACGATTTAGTTTCTCACCCTCTAGGTGCAGCAGCTATTGATTGGTCAAGTTTTAGTATTGTGAGCAGCCCAACTTTAGGAACCTTAGGTACGCTAAATGCAAGTACACATGAATTGGTGTATACGCCTAACGCAAACATTAAAGGTGATGACACTTTTGAATATGAGATTTGTGACGGTGACCCAGATTGCGATCAAGGAACAATCACCATTAAGATTCTTGAAGCTGCAGCAGCTATAGATGATATTAACTATACCAAATATGGTACCGATGTATCAGGTAACGTATTAACAAACGACTACGATCCGAATAGTTTTGGATTTGTATTGTCAAGTGTTCAAGGGACTCCTATGGTTCCAGCTGGAATAACTG
>JAOARK010000173.1 GCA_025210575.1 Schleiferiaceae bacterium | reverse complement strand
TCTCATCCTTGTACCACTCATCAGACTGAATAGGCTGAAAAACATTCCCATAAGGATCTGCCAAATAAAATGTCTTACGGCCTGCAGGATCTGTGACTATTTCACTCAATAAATTGAGGCCTTGCTCTTTACAATAGGAAAAGAAAGCCTCAACGTTCTTGCACTTCATTTTACACAAGTACAATCCAAGATCCCCTAGTTGCACATCAAAAGTGGGAGGTAATGGTTTATACTTGGTCTGCTGCCAAATTTCAAAACCTCCACCTCCTTGAAGATTAATAGCCAAGACAGCATGCCTAGGTATTGGCTTATTGTTAGTATGCGGAAGCATTAGCTGAGCCGTTGCGGCTTCTTCAAACACCTCAATGTCCATTCCAAAATGTTTCCTATACCATGCCCACGCTTCATGAACGTTTTCAACACCTACACCCATTTGCTGGATGCCCGCAATAACTTTTTTAGTTGCCATTTTAATCCGGTTTAACCGTTGCTGCAAGTTTATAATAGAGAGATGGAATAAATCTTTTGAAATAGACCATCAATATTTCCTTTCCTCCTATGTAGATTTCTTTCTTCTTTTTTTCAACAGCCTTGAGCATCTTCTTTGCACATAAATCAGCACTCATTCCATTATTTTGGGCGTCATCCATAACACCCGTTGCCTTCCCATCTGCACCAATGGCATTTAAAGAAATATTGGTTTTAATTCTTCCTGGGCAAACAATAGTTACGTCTATATTGTTTTTAACATGTTCTGCTCGAAGCGAATCAAAGTAACCATGTAAAGCATGCTTAGATGCTGAGTAAGCCGATCTTAAAGGAAAACCAAAAACACCAGATATGGTACTTGTAACCACGAAATGTCCAAACCCTTGATTCAAAAAAACCGGAAGAATCCTCTTGGTTAAACTAATAGCCCCAAAATAATTTACCTGCATTAATTTATGATCTATATCTAAGCTCGTTTCATGAGTCAAAGAACGCTGGGAAATTCCGCCATTATGAAAAACATAATGCAATTCCTTGATCTTTTCTAAAACCTCATCGGCTGCGTTTTGAACGCTTTGCTCATCCTCTAAATCTAAAGGTACAATTAGAATACTTGCCGCTTTTTCACACCTTTCAGCAAGCTTCTCTAGCGATTCACTTCGTCTTGAAGAAATAATTAAATGCGCACCTTGTTCGGCAAGATTCAATGTTAAGGCTTCACCTATACCCGAAGAAGCACCTGTAATCCAAACTGTTTTATTTTTATAAGACAATGTAATGGGCTTTAAAATATGCGATTGTGCGAATTGCCCGCAAATATAAAAGCCTCGAATCAACAACTCCTAAAAACTTTAGCCACTCCTCTTCTAAATGGCCTTTACACTATTATTGTGGCATCAAACAATCAACCAACAACTAATCCTTCTTTTGTAGAAAAAACGGATTTGTAACAATGAGTCAACTCTTTTTGCATAAATCCACAATTTTCTCTTAATCAGTGCGTTTACATTTGGTTCAATCCTACGATTACCAAAATCGATGTGTAAATACATTACCATATTAGCATTTTACTTTTTAGGGCTTTTCCCATGTATGGCGCAACTTAAGCGAACAATGCATGAAGAAAAAATCAAGGTGAACAACGATATTTTCAAACCTCTAACACCAGCACAATCAACGGTAAAAAGCCATAATCATCACCCTACCATTGGTGTTCATGGAGGTTCGATGATCTCAATATTTACTCTAAATGGAGAGAAAAGCCATGCCACAGGTACTTCTGCAGGTGTTTTCTTTAATTTCCCCATCGCGGAAAGATGGAGTATAAGACCCGAAATTAATGGTCAATCGAGAAGAGTGAATTATACGCAAACTAAAATTGCAAACAATCCTATTGGTGAGTATTCAGAATTTACAGGATCCTATAAATATGTTGACATCCCTATTCTTCTTCAGTACAATGTGAGAGATCGTTTTAGCTATTATTTTGGCGGGCAGTTAGGAAAGAACGTTCATTCTGGATACAGAACAAAATATCAAGAAAAGATATATGTAGAACAGAATGAGGTAAATGACATTTACAAGGGCTTTTCAGAAATGTCTGCAGTTATAGGTGCTGAATACAGATTAAAATGTGGATTTGCAGTAGAGTTGCGTTATCAGAGAACGCTGCAAACTTTTAACAATGGAGATTCTTATAGCCAACCCAGATTCTCAATATTACAACTAGGGCTGCAGTATAAGTTTCATCACAATTAGTCTATTCGCCTAGCCATTCTTTAAATGATTTAGTCCGGTCTCGCGCCACAATGACCAATTCATTTTCTAATCCCATAATGTCAAGTTTTAATCGGCTATTGCTATACGCTACTATGTCTTTTAACCCTGACAATGCAACGATATAACCACGACTTATCTTGTAGAATGCTTTCGGATTCAGTGTAGAATTTATCTGATCTAAAGACTGATCTAACGTATAACTACGTCCTTCTTTGGTAACCAGAAAAGTGCTTTTTTCTTTACTGTAAAACGCGCTTACATCATCCACATTAACGCTCCGTAAATGCTGACCTACTTTCACCAAAAAACGAGACTTAAAGTTTTCTACTTCATTTTTTTGTTGACCTATAAGTTGGGCGATAGCACTCAGATCTACCTCTGGCTTTGATTGCAGCCGATTGTATTTTTCTATCGCAGCAGCCAATTCGTTTTGATCTATTGGTTTTAAGAGATAATCTATACCATTCGTTTTAAAAGCATCTATGGCATACTGGTTATAAGCCGTAGTAAAAATTATAGGTGTGTTCCCTTCAATAGTCTTAAAAATTTCAAAGCTCAAGTTATCCGTAAGCTGAATGTCGCTAAAGATCAAATCAATATCAGGTTGGGTCTGAAAAAAAGACACACCCTGCTTCACACTTTCAATTTGCTTAACCACCTCAGTTTCTGAATTCAATTCATGAATCAAGGATGCAAGCCTTCGGGCTGCACGCGGTTCGTCTTCAATAATTACAACTTTCATTGTTCTACTTTAAGAATAGGTAAGTGCACTTCAAATTCTTCTTTACTTTCTAAGATCTCCAATTTCTCATCACTTAGATATGAGTATCGCTCTTTAAGGTTTTCAAGTCCCTTTTTCGTTGAATCTTCTATCTGCTGCTTTGGATTCAAATTGTTCTTTACAACAACGGTATTACCCAGCCGTTTCACCTCCACGCTTAAAGGGCTCTCTTGAGAGGTTTCATTGTGTTTAATAGCGTTTTCTATTAACAATTGTAAAGCCATTGGAATTATGAATTCATCATTTCTAGGTTCTAAGTCTATTTTAATTTCTAATCCCTTTTCAAATCGTGTCATTAATAAAAAACTAAAGTTTTGCGCAAATTCAAATTCACGTTCTAATAAAACTAAGTCTTCGTTCTTTACGGTTAAAACGTATCTATAGAGATCACTAAGCTGTCTAATAAACTTTACCGCTAATTTCTGATCTTCATAAACCAACTCACTCAACACATTTAAGCTGTTAAACAAAAAATGAGGGTTTATTTGATCGCGGAGCGCCTTGTACTTGTGCGCCATAATTTGGGTATTCAATCGTTCTTTTTCCACCTCTGATTTTTTCCAGGCTTGAAAAAAGCCAATAGTGGTAATCACAAACGAAATGAAAAAAGAGATTTTGACTGCAAACCAACTACTGCTTATGGCACCCTCTAATGAATTGTATGGCATTCTACCAAAGAAGATCAAGTTCATTATCAGGTTGACCAATATATAAGCAACTGAAGCGTATATCGCCAACCCTAACAATCCTGCTATTGCTCTTGTTACTGGCTTATGTACCCATGATATCTTCTCATCTAGCGTCTTAATAATAAAGGCGTGCCCCATAAATTGTGTTAAGAATATCATGAAGCTCCAGAAGAGCACCATAACTACCCTATAAGGATCATCGTAAGAGCCATTATAAACTAACGGTAAAAAAGCAGTGCTGATTAAAAAAACCACCAACAGGTACTTTAGGTTTTTCCTAAAGGGTCTAAAAAAGGTGTACACATCTGCTTTCATACCGTTCTGTCTTTTGCTAATATAATTACTGGCAAGATTTAGCCATTTGTTCTATTTCATTTTTACCCCATTTTGGATAGAATTCTCCACCCGTTTCAAGTGTGTCCCAATTTTCTTTCAGACTATTAATTCTAGGGCAATACTCGGAAATATCTTTACCAAAAAACTGAGCTTGACCAACTTCATTACTCAACTGTAAATATTGTGCGCGAGGATTATTTGGGTTGATGGCTAAAGCTTGACCGATTGCCTTACCAGATAAACCCATCATTTGTTGTCCACGAGACATTGGATCTACTACCATTCTTGCGGTATGTAATAAGCTTTGGAGTGCATAAAGCTCTGATTCGTTTTTATTTAGGACCAATGCAGCGTCAATGGATTTTTGAGCAACATTCAGGTACTCATCTCTTTTTTTTGCCTCAACCGAAGTGTTGAAACCCATTAGGACATAGCACTGAGCATGGTAATACAATGGCAACCATTCACTCTCTGCCGCACCAGAAATGCGCTGAAACTGGTTAGCCACATCCGTAAGTTCGTTAATCGTTCTACTTGTTTTCATTTGTTTCAAGGCATCTCCCATTGCTTTTTCATAAGCGCTGTTTCCTTCAG
>JAOARK010000172.1 GCA_025210575.1 Schleiferiaceae bacterium | reverse complement strand
TTTACATGTTCGCCATCATTGGTTTTGATAGCTAAATCCAGTTCACCTCTTTGACTTTTGTACACCCTAATAAGCACCCACCAGAACATAAAACACAACAGAATACAAGGTAAAAGTCCGGCCACCATCCAACTTAAGAAACTAATATCCTTTCCAGATTCCTGAATTAGCGCTACCGCTACTGCATTGGGTGGACTTCCGATTATGGTGCCCATTCCACCTAAGGTGGCAGCTGCTGGAATACCAATCAGTATGGCCTTTGAAATGGGAGCGCCTTTCTCAATCGAACGAATAAATGGGAGTACTGAAGCGATCATCATGGCTGTGGCAGCGGTGTTGCTCAAGATCATGCTGCTAAATAGAGAAGTGAGCATTAATCCCAAAAGCATAAGGTTTGGTTTTGACCCGAAAACGCCCGTTGCAAATTTGAAAACTGCTAGATCTAATCGAGTTTTCTGCATGCCCTGAGATAGAAAAAAGCCACCGAGCAATAACCAAATAATAGGGCTACTTAAAGTGTTGGTGTATTTTGTTGGGTCTATCGGGTCACTGTTGAGGAATTCACTTCCCAAGGCAAAAATTAAATAGCCGATGATAAGAATGGCTACTGCGAAAGGAGGAATAGCTTCTGTTACCCAAAGACCAATGGCCATGAATAGTAGGAGTAAGGTGTAATAAGCAGTATCAGAATAAGAGTCATCGCTTATCCAGATGGTCAGAACTAAAGAAAGACCAATAACCAATAAAAACTGAATCGACTTGGTGGAAAGAGACCATTTGTCTTTATAGACGCTACGGGCTGCATACCTGCTATCTGCCATATAAAAAAGCGAGCATTTAGCTCGCTGATATTTAAGGTGTTACTGCTTTTAAGAATGTGTTAGAAAGAGCTTTACTTCCTTTTTTCTCTACATAATCTACCAATAATGGGGTCATTATTTTTATATGAGATTCTTTCAATCCAAGTTTGCCAAATGCATCAATCACTTTTGGCATACCGGTAAGTTGATCGGCCATTTGACCTAACATACTTTTTTTCTTTCCTCCGGGAATGGCGCCTAATAAACCGTCCATATCTGGGATAACTCCAGCCAAACTCGAAAAGTCGGTTGAAGACATGTTCTCCTTGGCAAAACCAAAAATAGAACCTGCGCCACCTTCCGCTTGATCAGAGGTGATTCCCATTTCTTTTGTTAGCATGCCGATGAGGTCGCTGGTTTGGGCTTGGGTGGTTAGCGCTGCTGAAAAAAGCATTGCGAGTAGAATTCTAAACTTCATAAGGTTTTGTTTTAAAGTTATACGTTATGAGTGGTAGCTAAGTTAAGGTTTTGTCATTTTGGGCCGATATGTATATCAGCTTTAATCACCAGTGTATCGGCTTTAATACCATATACATCGCAAGGGCTGACATTTCCATGAACCATTCGAGCATCAATAAATACATCAAAATTGTAATCGTCTATTTTCTTCATATAAGCCTTGCCTTGGTCTTCACGAATACTATAAAATTGACATTGCTGAACATCTTCATAACTTTTTCGAAGGGCTAAAAAGATCGACCTCTAGGGTGAGGATCACTCATCTTGGTACTGTCATTGGTGTTGATAAGGTCAATATAAAAAGTGTATCTATCAAAACACCCTTTGTTTTGTCGAATGACAACGGAGAACCAGTCTGGATCTGCAGTGGGCTTCAGATAATCCGTTTCTGGATTAAATTTGAATGGTTCGCCATTCAGCTTTAAGGAACCTGTAATTCCGTAAAGGGAAGAAAAAGAAATAGTGTCGTTAGAACAAAAGTTTGAAATGGGTACTGTTTCTTTTTTGCAGGAATGGTGCCCAATTACTGAAATGAGTAACACGAAGGCTATAAAATAGATTCTTGACAAGCGATAATACACCTGACTAAAATATGCATATTTATACCCAATTACTTTATTTCGTATGAAGACCTTCAAAATTGCAATTCAGGTTCTGGTTGTTTTCGTTATAACCAGTTGTACTTCTATCTCAAAATTATATAACTCGGGTTCAGTTCCGCAAGAAGAATTCTCAGGGCGCATTGCATTCGAGACTATGTTCGACCTTATAATTTTACCTGTTGAAATTGAAGGGAAGCAATACCGATTTCTTTTTGATACCGGAGCACCTATGGTCATCTCAAAAGAATTAAGAGAACAGTTAGAATTAAAAGCTGCGGCTAAGAGTGGAGTAACAGATTCTCAAGGCAAGACAGAGAGATTAGACTATGTTTGGTTGAAAGAGGTAAAGTTGGCTGGAATAGAGTTTAAGAAAACGGGAGCTATTGTTGCTGATTTAAGAAAAGCACCTGAGATAGCTTGCATGGATATAGATGGGATTCTTGGAGCAAATTTGATGAAGCTAGCTCACTGGAAAATTGACTCAAAAAACAACGCAATGTATTTCGCTTCTAGAAAAGACCAGCTCGAAATTCCTGATAGCGAGCCTTTGGTTTTGCCTTTCAAGATGAAAAGAACGTACACACCCGTGGTTGATTTGGTTGTGGATGATTCCGTTGAAGTTAACAATGCCACATTCGATACTGGTTTTGCTGGATACTTATCACTAGGTTTTGGCT
>JAOARK010000171.1 GCA_025210575.1 Schleiferiaceae bacterium | reverse complement strand
GTGTATAACCTCCGCGAAAATGAGCCTCTGCAAGATCGCGCACATCAATTACCCCTACACCCATTTTTGGAGCACCCATTTTCATGTCGCCATTGCCCAGCTGTTTTAAGAGGTTAATGCTTTCAGATGTTGCTGTTTTTGGATTCAATGGAGGGCCCATTACAAAGCTTGGGTTCATCACCACTAAATCCCATCTATCTTGAGCTTTTGCCATTTCCCAAGCTTCTTTTTCTGCGAGGGTTTTAGAATAGGAGTAAGGCTGATATTCTAATGAAGAAGTAGTGTTCCATACGTCCTCTGTCAGCATTCCATTTGGTGCTCTTTCGGTATCTATGGCGTCAGTATAAATAGCTGCACAACTACTGGTTAGTACAACTCTCTTTACCGACTCTGTCTTATTGGCCTGCTCTAAGACATTCTTAGTTCCTTCCAGGGCAGGTTCAATCAATTCTTTTTGCGGGTCTTTAACATCCGTAAAGAAAGGTGAAGCGGTATGAAAAACGAGTTCACAATCTTTCATGGCTTCGGCAAAGGAACCATCGACTAATAAGTCTGCTTTGAAGTACTTGATTTCACCCTTCGCTTCTGCAGCAATTTTATCTAAATGCTCACGTTTTTGGGCGTTATCTGGATTGCGCACTGCGGCATGAACCGTAATGCCTTCATCCAGTAATTTTTTAACCAACCATCCAGCTACAAATCCAGTTGCACCGGTAACAAGAACAGGTTTTGTTTTGTCTATTTTCATAAGTCAAAATTTTAATAGGAAGGGATATTGGTTTGATGCTAAATTTACTGTTTCAAACTAAACTGTTGAAACATTCCTCCAATAAACGTGGCGTCATCTAAGGCCTTGCGGTTTTTCATGTATTCTTCGGCATCTGCACCTGCTGTGTATCGAATTTGATTCGTTCCGTCTGTCGCGGCATCAAAGATGACATCCCCTACCAAACTTGCTGGAGATGTGTTGGTTCCCAACGTTTCGAAAGCTGTCATTAAAGCTTGAACTGTAGGTTGATATTCAACCAAGTTCTCGTCATTTCTAAAATCGAATGACCTACCTCCAAAATCTGTCGCAATGGCGCCAGGTTCTACTAGTTTCACTTTTACTCCAAACTGAGAGGTTTCATAGTTCAATGCTTCTGAAATACCTTCTACAGCGAATTTGGTTCCATGATAGAGCGAACCAAGTGGGAATGTCATCCTTCCACCGATGGAGGAAATATTAATAATTACTCCATTTTTATTTGAGCGCATTATTGGCAGAACTGCTCGAGTTACATCCATAAGTCCCATGACATTGGTGTTAAACTGACGTTCAATATTCTCTCTGGGGAACGCCTCTAAAGGACCATAGGCTCCATAACCTGCATTATTCACAAGTACATCAATTCCACCAAATTTGTTTATTCCTTGTTCTACAGCAGCGCTGATTGATTCAAGATCTAACACATCTAATTTGGTGACCATTACGTTTTCTAGTGTATTGAGTTCTTGCTCTTTTTCAGGGCTTCGCATGGTGGCAATAACATTCCAACCTTCGTTTTGAAATTTTAATGCTGTTGCTCTTCCAATTCCTGTACTTGCGCCTGTAATTAAAACTGTTTTAGACATTTTTTCTGTTTTTTATGATTTTGATTATCAAATTGATACGTCAAATTTCAGCATACGAAAACGGATTCTTCTACACGAAATACTGATTTGAAAACACTTTTTAACGCATAAAAAAAGGAGGCTAATCGCCTCCTTTTGCTAATCATTTTAGATGGTATTTAACGGAGGAATAATCGATCTACATACACTTGACCATTGATTAAAGTCTTTACCAAAATCATAGATTGTTTAATATCCAATCCAATTGATTTTTCTTCATTTTTCTGTATTGTCGTTAAAGTAGAATACAATTCCCGACCAGTGATGTCATGAATAGAAACCATTGCATTTCCTTCTAAACCAATGGATTTAATAACTACTTGATCACCTCTGGTGAAGGCAGAAATTGAAGAAGACTGAGCTTGAACTTTATCTGTATATGTTCTCTCATTCTTCGTAAAGTGCACAACAAATCGATTAGCATTGTCAGTCTCACTAATGTGAAACTCTTGATTGTTTGACTCTTTTAAATCAAACCATTGCTTTTCTTTTTTATCGTAGAGAAAAACATACCAAGAAGGATCAAGGTTTTCGAAATCTGAGTTGATGAAATAAGTCTGTTCTTTTTCCTTGGTTGTAAAACCTAAGGTAACACTATCTGTAATTCTCTTCTTTCGGGCTATGATTTGAGCATGAATGTTTTCTTCAATTCCATAGAAATATGGAGCGTTCATTTCTACTGATCTTAGTTTACGTGCCTCTAACGTATTATCAAATTGATCTGATGCATTTTCATCAAAGTAAATTCTCACTGCATCCCAAGCACTGTCTTGAGTAAACACGTTTAATTGAAAACCATCGGGTTGTGTTTTGAGAAAAGTATTCGCATCTCCTCGAGCCGTATCTCTTACCACATCTTCATCTAACGTAAGCGTTTGATCTTGTTCGGTAAACACCCAAAAAGCTTGAAATGGAGCCAAAGTTGGATCTAATGCAAAAATGTCCGTACCTCCACCAGTGGTGTTCCAATTTTTTATGGTCACCCCGTTGCCAAGCATCGCAGTATATTGCTTTGTGAGTTCACTATTTGCATCCCATAAATGAATGGCCTTATAATCTGGAGTAAAACCAGGATCTACCAACATAGCATTGACATCTAACATAGACGGCCAAGGATTGGGAACAAAATTCCAACCTCTTCTAGCTGTGGGGTCACCATCTGGATCATCCGTAGGGTCATTCGTCCAATATAGATCTTGCGTATACTCTCTTGCAGAAGTGCCAAAAGCATTTCCATCTACAGAAAAAGTAGTAGAGAAATCGTGGGTGCCATTGTTTTCTAAGTAAATGGAATACGCGAGTTTGTCGTCCGTCCCAGCTGCTGTTGCCCAACCTTTTGCAAAATTGCTGCCTTGTAAATCATCAGTGGCGTCCCAGTAACGCACATTCTCCTGACCTGGATTTCCTTGCCCGTCATACAGAAGAGGAATACCAATTGGATTAAGAGTAGATAGGTTGTTACTCGTCTGGAAAGGAAAACTAATCTGTCTCGATCCTGCTGAGTTGTTACTTAAAGTACATTCAAATCGCTCCGTACCAAAGTTTGATATTCCCGTGGTGCCCTCTCTTTGGTAGATAGCATAAAAAGTTGGGCTTGCAGATTTGAATTCAATGGTACCTCCATTTTGAAATACTCCTGCACTATGGTAAAAAAGATAGTGCACCTGAATGTCAATATCGCTTGTGGCATTAACGCCTGCTGATATTTCGCTGAAAAGTCGGTAGAACCCTATTGTCTTTTGTGCTCCACCGCCTGTCTCTTTTTTTATAGCTTTTAGTCCCGGGCCATTTGGAAAAATCACTTTGCTGGTCTCATAGATAAATTCACCACTTTCATCGATGATGAAATCCCCTTCCAAAAAAATGTTTCCATTTCCCCCTTGAAGTTCTCCGAAATTGTCAATTAGTAAATCTCCATCTGTATCTGCTGTAGGAACCGAAGCTTCTTCAATATACAAGTTTCCCGCATTGAGGTCTACGATACCTTTGTTAGCGTCATCTGAGCCTTCAATGGTCAATGAAACGGTTCTGAAATCTGCACCCTCAATTGTCATAGTTGCTCCTGCAGACACCGTGGTCTGGGCCATGCTTCCCAAAGGAATTAAAAGTGCAATGGGTATAAAGCGTTTCATTATTTCTCCGCTTTAAGTGGTGACACTTGATTTTGGATTTCCAAGATCTGAGCTTCTAAACTATTCAATCGATCCTCTTGCTTTTTGATTGCCGAGGTCAACTCATTTTTCTCTAATTGCAGTTTCTCTATTTCGGCTTGCTGTTCTTGCATCGCGTTTACCAAAACAGGAATTAGATAGTTAGCTCGATAGCGATGGTAACCGTCATCCCCTAAAGGCACCATTTCTGGAAGAATAGGGAAGATGTCTTGCGCAATGAAGCCATAATTAACAGCTGCACCTTTTTGATCTTTCTTCCAATTGTAAGTTACAGGTTTCAATTGCATTATTTCTGCAAGACCGAAATCCAATGATTTAATGTTCGTTTTAAGTCTCTCATCAGAAACTACTTCAACAATAGAAGTCCCGTTCAGTTGCAAATCATTTCCACTTCCAGACGGTAAGGTAGAAATAGTTGGGTTTGATAGAATACCGTTGTTTATGGTGCTCCCACTAATAGTGGTTGTACTACTAATTGTTGAATTGTTAATGGTGGTAGATTCTATGGTTCCTCCCGTTAAGGTCCCAACCAAAGAAGAAGAACCCACAATTGAAACGCCATCTAAGTTCTTATCTCTAATAAGCTGACCACTTGCATCTACTTGCACAGGGGCAGCTCCAGTACCAGATAACGAACTCAGTGTAAGTGCACCAGAAAGTCTTCCTAATGTTCCCGTAGCAGAAACTGTTACAATACTTCCTCCTCCTCCCGCAAGGTTTTCTGAAGTGATTTCACCACCTCCAGAAATGGTAAACTTATTATTAACGCCATCGGCATCTACTTCAAAGGCCCCATCACTAGACAATGACATACCGTGCGCATTGCTGCTATTGTCTTGAACGAGAACTGAAAATTTTCCAGGAACTGAGGTTGAGGGCGTTCCATCTACTTGAGCAGAAATAGTTACAGCTGAGTTACTCGCCCAATTGGCACTATTTACGCCATAAAAACTAATGACACCTAAATTATTTCCATCCGCAACATCATGTGTGCCTGAAGTAAACGTTGCCGAGAGATCACCTGGCGTATAGTAAAAATTCAATCGAGGAAAAGCGTTGAATGCCGAACCACGCCCTACAATGAGATTTAGCCTTTCACTACCGTTGTTGTGAATAATATCCACATCACCACCGCTAGGCAGTGTAAAGCTATTTTCAAAATCTCCTAAAATTATCCTAGGTGAAGTTGACCGAGAGGCCCTTATTAAGCCTAAATTATTAGCGTCTTCAACAATAAAGAGTCCATTTGTACCAAGTGTGTTTGTTATGTTTTGGGATAATGTCAATAATGGTATTGACACAAAAAGGAGTAAAATTTTTCTCATAAATCTTTCAATTAAACGTGTTTGAGGATTTAGGGATGAACGTGAAAGTCTAAAATAGGATTTTCCAAAACAAGTAGATTATCCTATTGTTAAATCGTAAAAAGACGTTTTCTAGAATGGTAACATCAAAATTGATAGCTCAATCTTAGCTGAACGTTTATTCCCAGATCATCAGCAAAGTAGCGCAGTCTGTTGAGGTAATCTCTGTAGGTTGTATTCAAAAGATTATCAATACTTAGTCCAACTATTAAGCTGTTTTTTCTTAACTGAAATTGAGTTGAGCCATCAAACCCTAGAAGAAAATAGCTTGGTGGTGGAGGAAGAAAATCTTGATCTTCTTGGATATGCTTTTGCTCTGCCACAAATCGAGCGCGTATACCTAGTTTAGTATTAGTACTGCGCTTTCCATCTTCGAAGAAATAGTTGAGCGTCAGCTTTGCATTGTTGGGTGGCATATAAATTAATGGAATGTCTTCCTTTAGGTCATCACCTTTTAAGTAGGAGGCTTGAGCTACAACTTGCCATTGCTTGCTGAAATAATGAGACAGGAGCGCATCAACACCAAAAATTTGAGCGTTTGTTTGGTTGTAGACAAACACAGGGAAACTTCCAGAAATAGTTAGCTCAAATTCACCTGTAGGTTCTAAAAATATGTAATCATTGATGTATTGATAATAACCAAGTATTTGATACTGAGTTTTTGATTTGAGAGTGCCCTCTAATGCCGCAACAACTTTCAATGAATTTTCTGCAACCAAATCAGGATTGCCATATTCAATACTCGCTAATCCTTGGTGAAGCCCTGAGCTATAAAGTTCATTAACCTCAGGTTGCCTTTGGGCAAAGCCTAAATCAACAATTAATTTTTGATTTAAGAAAGTGTATTGCAGACTGGTGGCGATATTATAGTTGAAGAAGGTGTGATTCTTTCTTGCTATTGTTCTAGGGATAGTATCTGTAATGGTTAATGCTTCTAGGTCTCTTAGGACAAAACGTGCACCTACGTCTACCTGCCAAACATCATTGAGCTTGCGTTTAAAAACAGAGAATGCAGAAATTTGATTCGATCGATAATCGGGTATTAAGGGAAGTCTACCGGTCGATTCATTATCGTTTGTATTATCAACATAGGTGTATTGAATACCGCTTTCAACAGTGTTCTGTTC
>JAOARK010000170.1 GCA_025210575.1 Schleiferiaceae bacterium | reverse complement strand
GTCTACTCTCCTGCCCTGACCGATTTTATTTTCATGGTAAAAAGCAGTAGTTACATGTTTGTTACCGGACCTGAAGTGATCAAAACGGTCACTCACGAAGAGGTGACAAAAGAAGAACTCGGTGGAGCGATGACGCATAACTCGAAAAGTGGCGTGGCGCATTTTATGGGTGATGATGACGAACACACGCTCATGATGATCCGTGAATTAATCAGCTTCCTGCCTTCCAACAACATGGAAGATCCGCCTGTTTTGCCGACAACAGATGATATTCGCCGTGAAAGCGAAAAACTTCAATCGCTCATTCCTGCCGATCCAAACAAGCCTTACGACATGCATGATTTGATTGGTGAGGTTGTCGACAATCAACACTTCTTCGAAGTAATGCCGCATTATGCACAGAATATTATTACCGGATTTGGGCGTATGGCCGGACGAACGGTAGGTATCGTTGCCAACCAACCAAGTTATCTGGCAGGCGTACTGGATATCGAATCATCTGCCAAAGGAGCTCGATTCGTACGTTTTTGCGATGCTTTTAATATTCCTTTGGTCACCTTTGTGGATGTACCTGGATTCTTGCCGGGAACAGTTCAGGAATATGGTGGTATTATTAAGCATGGTGCCAAGTTACTCTATGCCTATGCAGAAGCAACTGTACCTAAAATCACCGTGATTACACGTAAGGCCTATGGTGGAGCTTACGATGTGATGGCATCCAAGCATCTGTCAGCCGACATCAATATGGCTTATCCAACGGCTGAGATCGCCGTAATGGGTCCAGAGGGTGCTGTTAATATCATCTTCCGCGATGATGCGGTTAATGGCAATAAGGATAAACTCGTTGATGATTACCGGGAAAACTTTGCCAACCCATACCGGGCTGCCGAACTCGGATACATTGATGAGATTATCTATCCAAAAGAAACACGATTTAAGTTAATACAAGCCCTGGAGATGACTCAAAACAAGAGTGAATCAAATCCACCAAAGAAGCATGGAAACATTCCTCTTTAATAAAATTTATTGAGAAGGTATAGGGGTATTTCACCCCTATACCTCTCATATAAGTGCACATTAAGCCTTCATAAATAATACACCTCGAGCACTTCAAAACAAAACTTCCCAGATATGTCATCTCCCGCAGGCTGGGAGCGAGCCATCCCGTACCCTGGGAGCGAGACATCCCATACCCCGGGATCGAGTCATCCCGTAGACCGGGATCGGGACATCCCGGCTAGCCGACCTTATCTTGCTTCGCAGACAGTCTCGCCCATTCTTCAAAATAAGGCTCCTTTAATGTCTCCCTTGAACAGGCATAAGGCATCAATGTCTTGTTTAAGTTAAATGTTTTAATAATTTTGCTAGACATTTTACCTGTATTACGAAGCT
This sequence comes from Schleiferiaceae bacterium, assembly GCA_025210575.1. GTDB lineage: Bacteria > Bacteroidota > Bacteroidia > Flavobacteriales > Schleiferiaceae > JAOARK01. The sequence continues at coordinate 4,563 of JAOARK010000170.1, read as the reverse complement.
TAAAAGCGAAACAATGACTTCAACATTAAAACTATCCGGATAATAGACCGAATATCAGAACTAAGAGCTTTTATACACTTTCCAGAATAAACGGATAAAAGCTGTGAGTAAAGAAGATTTAAGCGTATATACGCTTGTACAAATATTGAACTTCATGCAAAAAAGAAAATAGAATCAACACATATAAAATGACTCAATTAACAGAAAAGCAAATTAAAACCAGATGGGCAGACATTAAAAAATTGATAAAAAGTAGGCCATTATTAGCTTATCGTGTAAATATTCCAATGAAAAGCTGGGATAAATACATGCACTCAATACCTGAAGCTGCAGAAGTCAATCGGATATACATTGCGATTCAAGAGGACCGAAAACAAAAGACATCACGTTTAAAGGAAGAACTTTCCAAAATGGTAGGTTACAGAGAATCAAAAGAATTTAGTCGAAAAAGCGGTGTTTCAGACACCTCTATAAGAAACATAATAGAAGGAAAAAAAGACAAAGCAGGTTATGATATAATAAATAGATTGGAGTTATTCGTCAGCCGATTAAATCCAGATTTTGAAATGTCATTAGAAAACCCGTTAGATATAAAGACCCATACTCAAGACCAATTTGGAGAATTTTCATCGAAGGTAAATAATATAGCAGACAGTCTAAAGCAATATTGTTATAGATTAACGGAAATAGCACGTAAACTGGAAAAAGAAAAAGATTGGATGGGAAACCAAGAGGAACCATCAGCGCATCTAGAATATAGTATTAAAAGACTTACTGAGTTAAAAAACGACATTGACTCATATTGGAGTGTTTATATTGAAAGGCAAATTAAATAAAAGCAAGAAAGTTAAACAATATCTCATAAAGTATAAATGTGTCGACTGTTGGCTTAATTAAATGGACTAACAAAATCTAATCCGAACTATATGAAAAACAAGGTGTTTAAATGGTTTAATGAATGGGGATTATTTATAATTGCAATTGTTGTTATTGTAATCTATACAATTCTTAGTTCAGACATTTCTACCCAGCAAGCCTTAAATAAGACTGTGTGGACAAATGTGCTATTCACTATTATAAATCTTTTATCTGCATTTTACATAGCGCGCAAAGTAAGCATGTGGGGTTGGTTAACTGATACTACAAATAATCAAAAGAAAATTGCCAAAACAGCCATCAGACACAATCGCGGAAATTTAGCTTCGATTCTAAAATTGATTAAAATTACAAAAGAGAAGATAGAAAAAGTTGACACCCAATTAACCGAACAATATCTTTTAGAAATTCAGCATCATCTTGAGATGATTTATAATGGTTTAAGAAACTCAGAAGCAGACTTTAAAGAAATTGTTAATGAGGAGTTAAAAGAACAAAATGCTATTGAGGTTGAAATCTCAGAATTGTTTACAGATATCGAAAATAAATCAAATACAATTGAAGAACTTGCAAAAACAACAGATAAGAAAGAAGAACAAATTGTAAAATTGAAACAACAGCTTAGAGACAAAGAAAATGAACTAAGTGAAAAGATTACTAGCTTACCTTTTGGAACTTCCTCTTTTGAATCTGGGGATACCTTTAATCTTCTCGGTGATGACAATATTAAATTCGTAGGCAAGATTGCTTTAGATAGTTTACTCAGAAATGATAATAATACCAACTTATAATCAAGTAGGCTGTCCCTGTTGAGACAAATAGTTGCACCTTTGCCACAACCAATTTTAATCTTCAAGCAGTAGGTTGCATTATGCGAGTAGTCTTCCAATCGTTAGGAAGATAGGTCACAATGTTGTGGGATACCTTTTAAACATTGACTTAGGGTATTTCAACCTTGAAATATGCCAAATCACCATTCAAATGGTATTTTTCAACTTTGTTTTCTACAGTCCAACGATTGAAATGACAGCTTTTACTTTTGTTTTCCCCATTCCCACTCTTAGAATGGCATATTTCATTCTGTGACCTACCCTTTAATCATTGACTTGGCTATAAACAACTTTGCGACCTACTTTCCAACCAATGGGATGATACATTTCATTCTGTTTTGCGCCAAAGTAAGGTTTAAATGGTATTTTTCAATCTGTTTTTCACAGTCCAACGATTAAAATATCATTTTTCACTTTGTTTTCCCCTTTCCCACTCTTTAAATGGCATATTTCATTCTGTGATCCGCCCTTTAATCATTGATTTGGCCATTTTCCACTTTGCGACCTATCTTCCAACGCGTGGGATGATCCATTTCATTCTGTTTTGTGCGAAGGCATCGTTTAGTGTGGGCAAAACACTTTGCGATAGCCTAAATCAGTGAGCGTCTCCGTATCGCCGACCTCTTAAAAAAAAACAAAGCCTTTTCAAATTCATGGTAGAATCGGAAAGGGTGTTCAGAAACTTATAATTCAGCCCACTTGTCCGGGAGCAAATTGCGCATTTGGTCGTTGGTCATAACCGGGGATTGGGCTAATTGTTTTATCACATCATTGAAATATGAAAAAGTATTTACATTATTCAATCTGCATGAAATGGCCAGAGAATATAGTGTTGCAGTTCTTCCGGCTCCGGCATTAGAACCGCAGAAAAGTGAGTTGCGACGACTGATGCTGATGTAGCGCATCGGTCTTTCTATTTTATTATTATCCAGGTCGTATTCGGTAGATGTTATGATATTGTAGATCGATTCCAGTTCATTAAGGCAATATGCTGCCGCATTGCACAGAATATGATTGGGCAACATTTTTGGGGATCGATCAATTTCTCTGAGTTTCTTTTCCAGCCCCATGTAAACTTTCAGGGATGCCTTTACCCATTCTTCCTTTGGTTTCTTTTTCCGAATTCTGTAAAACAGGTTGTACAAATTAATAATCAATTTAGCTTTTGGCTGCTCCTTGATTTCATCGAATTTTCGTTTGCAGTGTTGAACACAGCCTAAGCGTATTGCCTTAGGATAATCCCATTCTTCCAATACTTTGTATGAGCTGTATCCATCGGTCTGAACAGCGCCTTTATAATCTTTAGGAAGGTAGTTTGTAAATACCTCCTTGCTTCGTGATCCTTTTTCATAAATGAATTGGATTAGATTGTTTTGGTCAGATAAAGCACTCCAAAAGTAGCCCTTGCGACTCCCTTTGTCGCCACCCAATATAGTATGATAGGTTTCGTCAAAATGGATATAAGGATCGACAAGAATAGCGCTTTTGAGCACCGGGCTTAAACGGTCCAATAACTTTGCTGATTTCTCTATTAAGCCATGAATGGTGGCTTTAGGGATATCTATACCCATTTCATTTAGATATTTCATGTTGCGCTCAACTGGCATACCATAGACATATCTTTGTTGAATCAGGTGGGCCAGCAATGAGCTATCGAAATTAGAGTTCATAAATGGCGCATCTGGAGCCTTACCTTCAAAGAAATCATCACCCATTCTATATTTCTTACAACGATAAATATGCTTAATAAGGCGAGGTGGAATATATTTATACCTTATCACATCGCGGTGAAATAAATAAACGGCAGCCTTCTCATCAAAGTTGGCGTCAGAAGGTAAAACTTCTTCTATCACTTCTTCAAGATTATCGTAAACCTTCCTTTTAGCACCATTATTGCCTCGTTCTTTAGGAGTGGGGGCTGGAACCTTATCTTTTGCAGGAGTTGCCACCTTACGCTTTTCATTCTTTTTAGGGAGGTTGAGCTTAGTGAATCGCTTCAACTTTTCAACATCTTTATCCCGTTCCAGAAGGATTGCCTGTAAGGCCTTCACCTCTTCAGTCAGACTCCCTATGTTCTTGGTTAAAGACGTTATGGTGGCTGTTTGTTCTGAAATTTGACGCTTTAAAAATGCGATTAACTCCTTGTCTGTCATGATATAAAGATACAAAAACAGTGCGATCCTGCCAAGAAATAATCGTACTGTTTTTGTTTATTTTCTCTCTTTATCAGAGTGTTATCATAGCTTTTTGACGGAGTTCATTAAAGCTACTTTGATGTTTTATGGTATTAACCATTTGATCCAGGATATCGCTTTTAATCTCAAAGAATGACGCATCTTTCAACTGTTGTGGCAGGGAATAACGTCCCAGTTCCAGTTTCTTGTTATAGAGAATAAAACCCTCTTTTTGCCATCGCAGGACTTTGATCGTTTTGCGGTTCCTCCCAATAAAAACAAAACCATCACCATTTAGTGCATCCATCTTGCCGGTGCTTTGAATCAGATGATAAAGTGAATGAATTCCCTTGCGCATATCTACAGGATCACAATAGAAATAAAAACGTGTAGTATCAGTGAAATTAAAAATCATAGGTTATCCTTTTTATAAAAATTAAGGATACAAAACTCCAAAGTTTATTCCTGTGATACTAGACGTTATTGTCGAGACGGATACCTAAATCACCGGTTGGAATGTCCATTGCAAAGTGTGCCAGGTATTGCCAGGAATAGAGAATGCTGATTCCGGTGCATGTAAGACAACATTCCTTTTTTGTATCTTCGCCGCATGAATAAAATTGAACTTCTAAAGCGGCTATTACCGGGCTTTCTGCCCTTATTAGTCTTTATACTTGTTGATG
>JAOARK010000169.1 GCA_025210575.1 Schleiferiaceae bacterium | reverse complement strand
TCAGCTTTTGGATAAGCAAAATGTTTTGGTTGGAGCAGCGGATGAACATATTGACTTTTTGGATCAATGGTTATCTGAAATGAAGTATCCACAAGTCTTAATAGAAGAATTAAGTGAGGGGGCTGCTTTTTTTCATTTGTCTAATGAGCCTTCTAATGTGGTGTTAACTGACATCAGTTTTTACAGTTTTGCAACAGATGTAGAAAAGGTATTTCTTAATTATTGTGAATCACAATCTATTGATCAGGAAAAGTGCTCCACCATATTAAGCGCGCCCACATTGTCTCCAGACTGGTCTGTAGACTTTGTAACAGAAAAGCACTTTGGGAGATTCTTTACAAATTCATCATTAGCCTTTCATGTTGCCGTTAGTAAATCACTGCATCTGCCCAAGGGTTATTCTGTGGTCTTAGTCAATGTTTCAATGCATCAAGGGGTGTCTTTCATTCATATTTCTCATGAGTAAGTTTCATTGGTCGGCCATTGTTTTTGCCTTTGCAGGATTTACCATGATCATACTAAAGGTTGGTTGGTTTATTCTTGCTGCGTATATAATGCTCTGGCTTTTGTTTTGGTTTTTGATGAGTTTTATGATTCGTTCGAATTTCTTTATAAACGTAATTCACCAGACATCAAAGAATAATGTGCTTCTTAGCTTTGATGATGGTCCTCACCAGGAGTATACACCGCAAATATTAGAAGTACTCAAAAAGCATAACGCCAAGGCAATGTTTTTTATAATTGGCAAGAATGTCGAAGGCAATGAACAGTTGCTGAAGCGCATACATAATGAAGGGCACATTGTTGGAAACCACACACAAAATCATAAGGTGGGAATTGGGTTTAACTCAACGCAAAAGGTCATCAATGAAATTGACAAGTGTTCTGAGCTATTAAGTAAAGAAGGTGTTGATGTGAAATATTTCCGTCCACCATTTGGCGTAACGAACCCTAATATTGCAAAAGCTATTGAAAAAACTGGATTGTCTTGTGTAGGCTGGACCTTAAGAAGCTTTGACACAACTAAAAGTAATGCAGAACAGTTATTGGCTAAAATGGTCTCTAGAGTTAAAGGGGGTGACGTTGTGCTTTTTCATGACACCCAGAAAGTGACGGTAGCTTTACTTGATAAATTTTTGATTGAAGTAAAAAAGAAAGGTTTGACTCTAAATGCGGAGATCTTATGAAAAAGCTATTGCTTGTGGTGATTTGTGGATTCTGTTTAGCATTCGTCCATCAATCTAATAACGTTGAGTTCGAATCTCAGCTTCAAGAATTCTATAAAAATGTAGAGTCGTTATCAGCAAATTTTAAGCAAGAAAAGCATTCTATGTTGCTTTTGGAACCACTCAAATCTGAAGGTAAATTTTACTTTAAAAAACCAGATGCGATACGTTGGGAAGAGACCAAGCCTCAACCTAATTATTTTGCCATTAATGGAGATATTGTAGTTCGATTTGACGGAAAGTCAAAGACCGTAAGTGATAACCCAGATATGCAGATAAAGATGTTTAAGCGCTTTATCCTAAAAACGATTGACGGGAGCATTTTGAATGACAAGAATTTTTCAAAGCAATTTGAAGATCTTGGAGAAACAAAACGTTTTGTATTGCTTCCGAATCAAAAACAATTGAAAAAAAGGATGGCTAAAATTGAGTTGCTTTTCAATAGCAAGACATATCTCTTGGAAGAATTAAAAATGTTTGAATCGGAAGAAGAATTTACGGTCATTCAATTCAATGGTCAATCAGCGAATAAAGAACTAAAGCCAGAATTATTTAATTAAATGAATAGCTTAGAATTTGAGAATACCATTGATCTAACTTTGATTGAAGAGGGCGAGTTCGCTCTTTTTAAATTGGTCGTAAATCCGGATGCGCGGTTGTTCAAAGGGCATTTTCCAAATTTGCCCATTTTGCCGGGAGTGGTAATGTTAGAAATGGTGAAGCGCGCATTTGAAATGGCCGAGGGTAAAAAATCTGTTTTGGTAAAAGCCCAGAACATGAAATTCCTTTCGGTAATTAACCCAATAGTAACACCTTTGGCTTATTTGGAGTTGAAAAGAAAAAGCGAGGAAGAAAATATAAAAGTAGATGCGCGAATTTTCCTGGAGGATAAGTCCTTTTTTAAACTTAAAGCCACTTACAAAACCGAGGAGTGATTGAAAAGGCTAAATACGCGGTTTTAATACCTACCTATAACAACGAAAAGACACTTGAAAAGCTGATTCGTGGTGTTCTTGAGGTATGCTCTGATGTTATTGTGGTAAATGACGGATCTACAGACTCAACTTCTGAAATTTTAAAAAAGATCAGCGGTATTACGCTGGTTGAATACAAGGCCAACCAAGGGAAAGGTCACGCTCTAAGACAAGGCATATTAATGGCTGGAGAGTTGGGTTTTGAACATGTAATTACGATAGATTCTGATGGTCAACACCGGCCTGAAAATATTCCCGATTTGGCTGAAAATCTTGTTTCTGGCGAAGAGGTGGTTTTGATGGGTAATCGAAACATGGATCAAGAAGGTATTCCAAAGAAAAGTAGCTTCGGCAATAAATTCTCAAGCTTTTGGTTTTGGGCAGAAACAGGGATTAAACTACAAGACACTCAAACAGGTTTTAGAGCATATCCGGTTAAAACGGTAAATGCAATGCGCTGGTTTACTAGTAGATTCGAATTTGAAATTGAGATCATTGTCCGACTAGCTTGGAAAATGATTCCTGTAAAGGAGGTGCCAGTAGATGTAATTTACCCTGAAGATAGAGTTACTCATTTCAAGCCGTTAAAAGATTTTTTAAGGATCAGTGCTCTTAATACAGTGCTGTTTACGTTAGCACTGCTTTGGTATTTACCTAAATTACTATTGTTTGGTAAAGGAGAGAGCAGCGTAAAAAGCAGGCTTAAAAGAGAGTTCTCAAAAAATAAAGATGAACCTTTAAAATTAGCCGCCTCAGTTGGTCTTGGGCTTTTTTTTGGTGTATTTCCTATTTGGGGATTTCAAATGATGGCTGGATTTTTTGTGGCCTCTTTGTTAAAGTTAAACAGAATTGTTGTTTTGGCGGTCTCCAACATTAGCATCCCTCCTATGATTCCGTTAATTATTTACTTCAGTTTTCTGTTCGGAAAGCCATTTGTGACTAATGGAGTGAATTTTCCAAGTTTTGAAGGTTTGTCTTTGGAAACGGTTGAATATCAGTTGACTCAGTATCTTGTGGGTGCTTGTTTGCTTTCTGTTTCATTGGGAATTATCGGTTTTTTGATAACCTATTTAACCTTGAAGGTGGCGAAGAAAGAGTAGCTATTTATTTCATTTTCAGGGCTTAATTAAAAAGGTTAAACAAAATGTGTATATCTGTGTTGGGAATTAGGTGTTTTGTATCAATATTGAGCTAAATTCGCTTCACAAATACAATAAATTAAATTATGAAAAAGGTACTCTACTCATTCGTCCTTTTATTGGTAGTTCAGTTCTCTAAAGCTCAACATTTTGGCTTAGAAGCTGGTAGTGTTTTTTCTACTATGAATTTCAGCAATGATGTTATTATCCTTAATACAAACCTGAAACCTGGGTTTATGGCAGGAGTTACTGTTGATTTTCCTTTAAATGAAAATATGTTGATTAACGCATCGGTGGGTTATAAATCGATGGGAACATATATTCAGAACGGAAGTGTATTTTTTGATGATGTGGTAGATGTATATACTATAAGAACAGATAATTTGTATCTAAATACTTCGTATGACTATCTTTTTGTTTTAGAAAAGATTGATGTTTTCATTGAAGGGGGTGCTTATCTAGGTTACGGCTTTGGCGGAAATTGGTTCTATAATTCTACCAATGG
>JAOARK010000168.1 GCA_025210575.1 Schleiferiaceae bacterium | reverse complement strand
TAGATCGGGAGAAAGCACTAAAACTGGGGCTTTCGTTAAATGATTTGTACACAACCATTGGTGCATTTATGGGAGGAACCTATGTAAATGACTTTACACGATTTGGAAGGTTATATAAGACTTACATTCAGGCAGAAAGCGAGTATAGGGTAGATGAAAGTCAAATAGAGAATTTCTTTATCAAGAATAAAGATGGAAATATGGTCCCTCTTTCTACGGTGGCTACGATTCAACCTATTGCAGGTCCTGATTATACCACAAGGTTTAACTTGTTTAGATCAGTAGAAGTTACTGGGGGGCCAGCACCGGGGTATACTTCTGCACAAGCAATGAAGGCCTTAGAAGAAGTAGCGGCAGAGACTTTACCTGATGACATGTCTTTTTCTTGGAATGCCATGTCTTTTCAAGAGAAAAAGGCTTCTGGTTCATTAGGAGTAATTCTCACCTTCTCCTTGGTATTCGTGTTTTTAATTCTTGCGGCCCAATATGAAAGCTGGTCGTTGCCGTTTGCTATTTTATTAGGCACGCCCTTCGCTATTTTTGGAGCATTTGCTTTCTTGTGGGTGGCAAGACAATTCTCCGTAAGTTTTGAAAACAACATTTTTGCGCAGGTAAGTTTTGTGATGCTTATTGGTATGGCGGCAAAAAATGCCATTCTTATTGTTGAATTTGCCAATGATGAGTTTAAAAAAGGCTTAAGTCTTTTTGATGCGGCCGTTAAAGCCGCAAAATCACGATTCAGACCTATTTTAATGACGGCCTTCTCGTTCATTCTGGGTGTTTTTCCATTGGTTATAGCATCAGGTACCGGTGCTGAAGCGAGAAAAGTAATGGGGATGGCATTGCTCGGGGGTATGACTGTAGCAACACTACTGGGTGTATTCTTTTACCCTATGTTATTCTTATTAATCGGAAAGATTGCCAAATATGAACAGAAGCGAGATAAACTTGCCCTGGAAGAAACATCAACCTCTAACGAAGAATAGCATGAAAACAGTAGTAAGATACCTTTCCGTTGTTGTCCTTCTATTGGCCTTTGCCATAAGTTGTAAAGTGGGACCTAAAAGAGAACAACCGGTTGTTGAATCTCCAGATTTATACCGTTACGATTCGTTGAGTACAGAGGCAGACACTATTGTTAACCTCCGTTGGTGGGAAATGTTCAATGACCCTGTTTTGGATACATTAATAAGAACTGCGTTAGATTCAAACCGTGATGCTAAGATTGCTGCTGCTCGAGTGGCAGAGTCTAGAGCCGCACTAGGTTTTACAAAAGCAGATATGTGGCCAAAGATCAATTATCAAGCAACCTATACCAATGGTAATATTATACAACAGCAAATTGGTTTACCTGGAACAAATCAAAATATTTTTGCTGGTGGAAGTCTGAATTGGGAAATTGATTTTTGGGGAAAGTTTAGAAGAGCAAATGAGGCCGCCTTGGCAGATTTGGTAAGTACTGAGTTCGGACTTCGAAGTATTCAAATGAGCTTAATTTCGGAAGTTTCTTCTTCGTACTTTTTATTGCTTGATTACCGGGAGAGGTTAAGAGTGTCAAAGAATACGCTTGAATTAAGAGATAGTTCATTGCAGATTATTCAGGCAAGATTCGATAATGGAATTGTTCCAGAAATTGATTTGAATCAGGCCCAGATTCAACAAGCCATAGCCGCGGCTGCCATACCATTATACGAAAGGCAAGTGGCACAAACAGAACATGCTTTAAGCATTTTGGTAGGGTTTAACCCAGACTCTGTTATTGTTGGTCAAGAATTAAAAGACCAGATTATTCCAAATTTGGTGCCTCCAGGTCTACCTTCAATATTATTAACAAGACGCCCTGATATTCTTGCAGCAGAGCAAGATGTATATGCCGCAAATGCTAGAGTAGGGGTGGCTGTAGCACAACGTTTTCCATCCATTTCTTTAACAGGGATGCTTGGTGCAGCAAGTCAAGATTTATCAACATTTGGTGCAGCAGGTGCGGCATGGAGTTTAGGTGGAGATTTACTCGGCCCGTTGTTTCATTTCGATAAAAACAAAAGAAGAGTTGAAATAGAAAAGGCGAGAACAGAACAAGCATTGTATGCCTATGAGAAAACTGTATTGAATGCCTTTGGTGAAGTTCAAGATGCATTAATTGAAATAGAAACACTTCACAAGGAGTTAGATGCCAGAAGAAATTATGTGATTGCTGCTTTAAATGCGAGAGATCTATCTAACGCACGTTACGATAAAGGTGTGACCAGTTATTTGGAAGTTTTGTACAATGAACAAGCTGCATTTCAGGCTGAGCTCGGGTATGCACAGACGTACAGACAGTTGCTAAGTGCCTACATTAAATTATATAAAGCCCTTGGTGGAGGTTGGCTAGATGAACAAGAGGAGCAAGAAGCCAATGAGCAACAGCAGCAAAACAATTGAATAGAGTAGGGCGGATGAAAATTCGCCCTTATTTTTTGGTTACAATCGCTACGTTATGTGTGCCGATGTATTCAGACTTGATTTCTAAAGAACATCCGATATCGCTTATAAGCTTTTCTAATAGTTGATTAGAGAAGTAGGTAGAACCATAGGTGCTTACATCATCTAATCTATCTGGTATTCCTGAGTTTGAAGAGTCCTCACTTTGTGTCTCAAAACGAAATTTACCATCATTTTTAAATGGGCACTTTTCAATATTGTTATAAGTAAAGATAAATCTGCCATTTTCTTTTAAACATTGACTTAATTTTTCAATCCAGTTTTCACAATC
>JAOARK010000167.1 GCA_025210575.1 Schleiferiaceae bacterium | reverse complement strand
GCCTAACCGTTGTTGTTGGTTGTAAACAATGTTTACCAATGGCAATGGCTCACCAGATTTTATATCAATAATCCTACCCTCTATTTTCTGAGCCCAAGTATTCAAAGAACCCAGTAATAAAAGGAAAATCAGGATGGTATGTATCTTATTTAATAACAAGCGATAAAAGTAAAAAGGCTATTGATACTTAAAAACTTAAAATGCGTCTTCGAACCAACCTTAACAAATGGCCAAACATTCCTTAAAAATGAATTAAATCGCAGGTTGTTATTGTATCTTTTTCGGCCAATTTCACACTATGCAAAACAGTCATCCTCAGTTCTACGTTTACAATGCCTCTGCGGGTTCAGGAAAGACATTTACCATTACAAAAGAATACTTGAAACTTTGTCTCGAAAGCAAAGACACCTTTAAGTTCAAGGAAATTCTTGCCATAACTTTTACCAATAAGGCTGCAGCAGAAATGAAGTCTCGTGTACTCGAAACTTTGGAAGGGATAGCTTCCAATCAACACAAAGGTTCAAGTAAAGACATCGAAAAATTATTGGTCGAGGAAATCAAGATTTCCATAGAAGAACTAAGGACTAGGGCCGCTGCAGTGCGCAATGCTATTTTGCATCAATTCTCAGACTTCTCAATTTCTACGATAGATTATTTTACCCATAGACTCATCAGAACTTTTGCTTCAGACCTAAAACTTTCTCCCGCATTTGACATTGAAATGGATGAAAAAAGATTACAAACTGAAGCAACTGACTTATTAATCAGTAAAGCTGGAAATGACACTCAACTTACCCAAGTCTTAAACAACTTTGTTCGAGAAAGACTCGACAATGAAAAATCATGGAATCTTGAAAGTGGAATTCAAGATATGGCCGCTCATATCAATAGAGAGCGCTCACGAAAATTCGTAAGCGAATTAAGAAAGCTCAACCTGCAACAGTTTCTAGAAACCAAAAAGATTATCGATGCAAGAATTAAAGAAGTTCTCGCATCCATAAAAGAGAAAGCGGATGAAGGCCTTGCTCTCATTCAAAACACAGGAATTGATAACGGTTTATTCACCAATGGAGATTTCCCAAAATACCTGAAGGATGTTAGTGAAAGTAAAACAGAAAGATTGCTACCTGGAAAAAGATTAGCTGGAAATCTGGAAAAAGGAAATTGGGCTTCTGCTTCAAAAAGAAAAAGCCCTGAATATCCTTCATTAGAATCTATCATACCTTCTTTAAGTTCCATATATGATCACATTTTGAACATCGTTCAAAACAACATTAGGTATTTGTATATGGCCAAGGAGGTAGATCGCGAATTCTATTCAATGGCCGTATTAGAAGAGGTGGCCCTTTGTCTTGAGGAAATAAAGACGGAAGAAAACATTGTTCCGATTTCTGAATTCAATCATTTGATATCGAACGAAATTAAAGACCAACCCAGCCCATACATATACGAGAGACTGGGAGAACGATATAAGGCATTCTTCATTGATGAGTTTCAAGATACCAGCATCATGCAATGGCAAAATTTATTACCGCTTATCAACAATGCCTTGAGTCAAGGTGGATACTGTATGCTTGTTGGTGATGCAAAACAATCAATTTATCGCTGGCGCGGAGGTGAGGCAGAACAATTTATTGGGTTGTATAACAATGAAAATCTATTGGCCAATCGCGAAGAAAGCCTAAACCAAATTTTAATTGAAGCATCGCCCGAAAGCCTTGAAGACAATTACCGAAGTCGTAGAAATATTGTAGAGTTCAACAATCAACTATATAAATCAGCTACTCAACATTTAGCTAACAATTATTATGCTAACCTTTATGCGGAATCTCATCAAAATCCAAAAGGTAAAGAGGGAGGTTTTGTTGAATTACATTTATTTCCAAAAAGCAACAAAACCGATGTTGCTCCGCTCTATTTAGATCAGACAATCATAGAAATCAAAAGGGCTTTAGACGCAGGATATTCATATAAAGATATCTGCATCTTGGCAAGAACAAATAAGTATGCTTCTTGGCTGCTTGCAAAGCTTTCAGAACATGAAATACCAGCCTATTCTTCCGGAGCCTTACTAATCAACAATGCTAAAGAAGTACAATGGATAATTTCGGTTTTAAAGTGGGCCGAGAACAGAACAGATACTCCTACCAAATTAGAAATGCTCAAACAGTGTGTAGCAAACAAACTAATTGATAGTGATGATTACCATCTATTTTTCAAAAAGGCTTTGTCTTACAGTCATTCTGATTTCAGTGCATTTTTAGATGCTCATTTTCCCTATATAAACGAAGTGCTCGACCAAGGCTATTTCCTATTTGACACTTGTGAAGCACTTCTATTCAAGAGTAAGATCTGGGAAAGTGACAATACTTTTATCACTTCATTCTTAGATGTAGTTTACAACTTCACCGCAACTAAGGAGCCTTTAACATCCTCATTCTTGCAGTGGTGGGCAAAATCTTCTGATAATTTAACCATAGATCCTCCAGATCATTTAAATCAAATTGGAGTAATGACCATCCATGCTTCCAAAGGCTTGGAGTTTCCTGTGGTTATTTTACCTTTTGCAGAATGGACATGGGGTAAATCGAATTTTGATAAGGCATGGATAAAAACAGAAGACGAATTTGATTTACCAGTAGCGTTGATCAGTGGAAGTGATAAGAACGCTCAAGTAATAGGTGGAGCGTATCAAGAAAAAGCCAATGAAATGGTGGAGCAAGCAGAGTTTGATGCACTTAACGCCCTTTATGTGGCCACCACTCGCCCTGTCGATGTCTTAATTGCCATGACTCACATTCCTTCTTCAGGCAAAAATATCAGCTTGCTATTCCAATCTTACCTCGAAGATATCGGAAAACTGGGAGAACCTGGAGTTTACCCAATGGGTGAATATCCCATCAAAGAAAAAAACGAAGCGCTGGCTATTCCCAAAGAATCTGCACCGCATGTCCAACCTTGGGCTGATCGACTTTCCATTTCAACCAGTTACCCAATTGGGTGGCCATTGGAGGACAAAGATCCAACGGCCTGGGGTAAAAAAGTTCACCACTTACTTGCCCAAATATTAACTAAAGAAGACATCAAGACCGTAGTTGAAGCTGGAGTGATGAACGGTTATATAACTTCTGAAGAAAAAAGTGAGCTCGAAATAAAGATTAAGCACACAGTAGAACATCCAGAGCTTGCTCAATTTTTCAATCCAAATACGAGAACTTACAATGAAAGAGAATTGATTTTGCCTAACGGAGCTGGTAAAAGGCCTGATAAAATAGTGGAGTTGAATGGAAATTGGTACATCATAGATTATAAAACTGGTGAAACCAGCGACCAACACAAAAAGCAAGTAGACGAATATGCAACCTTGCTAAACCAAAATGTAGCTTCAAAGTATTTGGTTTATTTAAATGAGGAAGTGGAGGTTGTGAATTGGGAATAAAATTCGTCCTGTATTTTACTTACGGCTTGATTTCTATTTCAGAACCCAGTATAACAGCATCATAAAGTTCTTGTACTTCATCATTGGTTACAGCAATGCATCCAGCCGTCCAATCTTTAAAACGATGGAATTTACCAATGTAACCTGCATTACCATTTCGCAGTCCATGTATTTTGATATCACCACCTGGACTTTTCCCTAAAGATGATGCATGTTGGCGATCCTTTTCATTTGGATAAGAAACACCTAGGTTTAAATAATAACCGCTTTTCGGGTTTCTATCGTTTATGGTATAGACACCTTCAGGAGTCTTCCCATCCCCTTCATACTCTTTATGCCCAATTGGGTTAAAACCCAAAGAAATTGTATACGTTTTTAAAAGTTCTCCCTTGTAATAAGCTTCCATTTTGCGGTCAGCCTTTTTCACAACAAGGCGGTCAATTTTAACATTGTGTGCCAAGCTCTTTTCAGGAAAAAAGTAATATCCGGCTACCAGAACTACAACACCAATTACAAAAAACACCAACTTTTTCAACGATTTAACTTTGTACTAAAACGAAAAAAAGAGATAAAAAGTAAAAAAGCCCCAAAGGGCTTTTTTAAAATTTAAAGAACTACAAATCCGTTTAAGAACTCTTCTATCTCTTTCAGTTTAGATTTGAAAATATTCTGCCCTGTAAATGCCAATAGCTGGATAGTTCCATTCTCATTTGAAAAATAATATCCATAGTAAGATATCTTCATGCCCTGAATAGTTCCATCCATTTGCATGCAAAGCACCTTTTGACCATTAACTGTGCGGTATTCTTCTTTAGATACTTCAATATCTGGTGCTACAGAACGAGCGTTCTCAAGAGCAATATCCTTTAAAGTTTCTAAGGGGATTTCGATTTTTTCCGAAATCAACATGGCGTAAACATCATCACCCTTTTTTGTGAAGTCATACTCAGCATCATCGCTTTGCAATCCTTTAGTAAAACTCCATTTCTTTGGATTGATCCAAACACCAATATTTACATTCT
Organism: Schleiferiaceae bacterium; assembly: GCA_025210575.1. Lineage (GTDB taxonomy): Bacteria > Bacteroidota > Bacteroidia > Flavobacteriales > Schleiferiaceae > JAOARK01. The sequence goes on along the minus strand of JAOARK010000167.1, from coordinate 8,268 downwards.
GACTCTTTACTAAAAACGAAGCATCTTTAGCTTTTACAAACGGTGTAGCATTCACTGCTATAGCAGCTGCTTCTGCTTCAACGCGATCTAAATATTCCCATGTTCCATCCTTGTGTAAAAGAACCGTCTCTCCTGTTTCGGTTATCGCATTGATCTGTGCGTTCGCTGAAAACAATCCAACGCCCAGAAATAATACCAACAAAACCTTCTTCATAGCCATTTTAATAGATTATTAAGTTTTACTTATTCTCAATTGAGATAGCGCAATAACGGAATTTTGTGTCACACTATGAATGATTGACTTCAGCCATTTTTAAACTCGGTTTTGTGCCTTGCTCGATTATCTTTGCTCACCTAAATTTTGAATTATGTACGGAGAGTTAAAAGATGTGTTAACCACAGAATTGGCGGCCATCGAAGAAGCTGGCCTTTATAAGAGAGAAAGAATTATTACCAGCCCTCAAGATGCAGTAATAAAAATTAGTACTGGCGAAGAAGTAATTAACTTCTGTGCTAACAACTATTTGGGACTTTCTTCTCACCCTAAAGTGATTGAAGCCGCACACAAAGCTTTAGATACACACGGCTTTGGAATGAGCTCAGTACGTTTCATTTGTGGAACTCAAGACATCCACAAAGAACTCGAACAAAAAATTGCCGATTTTCTTCATACAGAAGACACGATACTATATGCCGCTGCCTTTGATGCCAATGGAGGCGTTTTTGAACCGCTATTAGGAAAGGAAGATGCTATTATTTCAGACTCCTTAAATCACGCTTCTATTATTGACGGAGTGCGTTTATGTAAAGCTATGCGTTTCCGCTATGCCAATAACGACATGGCCGAATTAGAAGCTCGATTAAAAGAAGCTAACGAAGCAGGTGCTCGTCATAAGATCATTGTAACGGATGGTGTATTCTCAATGGATGGCTATGTTGCTCAATTAGATAAAATCTGTGATTTGGCAGATCAATATGACGCCTTGGTAATGGTTGATGAATGTCATGCCACTGGGTTTATTGGTAAAACAGGCAAGGGTACGATTGAACTTAAAAATGTTTTAGGACGCGTAGATATTATTACTGGAACCTTAGGTAAAGCTTTAGGCGGTGCTATGGGTGGGTTCACTACGGGTAGAAAAGAAATTATTGACATGTTACGTCAACGCTCTAGACCTTATTTGTTCTCTAACTCATTAGCTCCTTCAATTGTAGGTGCGTCTATTGCTGTTTTCGATCTATTGAATGAAACTACAGAACTAAGAGATAAATTAGAATGGAACGTAAACTACTTTAAAGATGGCTTGCGTAAAGCAGGTTTAGAATTTAAAGACGGTGACTCTGCAATTGTTCCAGTAATGCTCTATGATGCAAAGCTTTCTCAGGTAATGGCTGAAAAATTGTTGGAAGAAGGAATTTATGTAATCGGCTTCTACTACCCGGTAGTACCTAAAGAACAAGCAAGAATTCGTGTCCAGCTTTCTGCAGCACATGAAAAAGAACATTTAGATAAAGCCATCAGTGCTTTTGAAAAAGTAGGAAAAGAATTAGGTGTTATTCAATAACGCACCTAAATGAAGATATTAAAAGAGCTTTTCGCCTACCTTGTTGTTTTAGGATTTATCGTTTTGGTGAGCATCGGAATAACCGGTCATGTTTTTACCAAAGCACATAAAGACGGGTTCGAACAATTGAATGTAGCCGAAAAGCTCTTTTATCAAGTCGGGCATTTTTTCAGTTTCGGCTTTAACAATTCCGACCAATTAACCTTAGATCCTACAAAGCTTGCTAAAGCGCGAGAATTGATCTTCGATTTACCAGAACTGCAAACAAAAAATTGGGCTGATTTTGAGAATAAGCTAAATCTGGATCAAAAAATATTGATTTCCATCCTAGATGTATCTAGCTCAACATGGAAAGCGTATTTACTCAGTTTAGACCAAAAAGACACTTTACACACCTGGAGTATTGATCAAGCTTTTATTACCGAACACACCAACACCAAAGATCTTCACCGAAGCAGAATAAAGCATCCATACATGCTTCCAGATACATCTTTAGTGTTTGAAATGCACAAAGAAGAGAATCTCTATTGCCTGGATAAGAATTCCAATTTAAAGTGGAAAACAAAGGTGAACGCGCACCATTCTTTAAACCCAGATAGTCATGGTAATATTTGGTTTTGTGCCGGAAAGGATACCACCTTACCCGAGAATTTTTGGGATGAGTACCTTGTCCAGGCTAATACAGACGGTGAAATTTTACAGAAGATTAGCATTTACAGTTTATTAAAAAATAATGGGTTTTACGATCTCATCGCCTCTTCTGCCGTTAACGAGCAAAATGTTTTTCATCTCAATGATATTCAACCCAGTTTATCAGCAACTAAATACTGGAATCAAGGAGACTTATTCATCTCTTTGAGAAATTTGAATATGGTGCTTCTATATAGACCAGAAAATGATTCTATACTCTGGCATTCTTTTGGTCCATGGCATAGCCAACATGATGTTGATATTGTTTCGGATAGCACAATACTCGTGTTTAACAACAACCGTGTAAGTAAAAAGCAACAAAAAATTCACACCTCTGTTTTTGACACAAAGAGCAACATCGTGCGATATGATTTTAGCAATGGTCAATTTGAGGTGCTACTTACAAACTATGCCAACGAGCACGATTTTTACACCGACATAGAAGGTTCCCAAGAGTTGCTGAATGATTCTATACTTATTATTGAGGAAACCATGAAAGGTAGGTATCATTTGGTGAATTTAAATGATCCCAACGAGTTCGAAACCTTTAGCTTTACTCAGTTTTTAGATAATCAGAGGTATTATCCAAGAATGAATTGGTTTAGAGTATACTAGATAGATACCGGGCTCTAATCATTGTCATTTGAATTAATCTTAACAATAGTTATCATTGCTCGCATTTTAAACCCATAAACAATAGCTTTGAATATTCAATTGTTAAGAGTAGTATTCTTTTCTCTTTGCCTTACTTCATTTTTCGGCATCCAAGCTCAGTCAGGATATTACACTACAGGAAAATACTTGATTGACGGAGTAAAAATCTTCAACAAAGGTCAATTGAATCATGAAGGCTTTACAGTTTTAGAGTACGGTCAGCAAAAAGTGTATACTCCAGAGAATGCCATAGAATATGGCCTAAACAAGAAAAAAGTTTATAAAGCCAAATGGGTCTATATCAATGGAGTGGAAAAAAGATACTTTTTCAGAGAACTTATTAAGGGTAAATACACGCTCTCCTTACTGCACCTTAAAGAAGATGAAAAACGTTTTTACCTACACGACTCATCATCTAATAGAACGGTTGAAATTCCAAAAGATCGAAAGGCAATAAAAGACTTTATGACTGCCCAGATGAAAAAGGAAAAAATTGTCCATCCCAAAATGACCTTTACCAGATATGGCAAAAGCAACCTGAAACGTTATGTCAATCAATTGAATCAAGGCAATAAAAGAGTATTTCCCAGACCTACTATTGGTATTCATCTTGGCCTTGCAGCCACTACATATAGTCCAGCAAATGAATATTTAGGTGAGTTTTCTGCTGTTCCATTTCAAACCGAATGGGCGGGTACCATAGGCATTATGGCCAACCTTCCTATAAATGCTAGTCCAGTTTCAATTCATACAGGTTTATACTTCAAAAACATAAGTCAATCTTATCGCTACAAATACAACTACAAATTTAGAGGTAGCCCAGTAGACACAGACCTTCTTATTGATCAAAGTGCCATCAATATACCCTTGCTTTTTAGATATTCCATTTATACGAAGACACTTAGCCCTTTTGTTCAAGTAGGACCTTTGTATTCTTACAATTTCAAGAATAAAACCACCCAATACATATATGAATATCCTATCGAAGGAATTTATACCGAAGTCGCAAACAGAGATTTTATTGCAGATCATATGGCAGGATTCTCTATGGGGATAGGAACCCTTTTGAATTATGGAAAGACATTGGTATGGTCTGCCGAAGTTCGATACAGCATGTTAAATGATCTAGGTTCTAACGAGCAGCACTTAAGACAGAGTGAAGTATCCATCATTTTAGGATTATCGATATGAGAATAGTAAAGAACATTATTGTATTATCTATACTCCTTACTTTTTTAGGTTGCGAAAATCATGAGGGTATACAACAGTTTCCAATTATTACCACATTAGATATTTCTAATTTAAGCCATGAGGGTGTGAACTTCAATGCTGAAGTTGTTTATTTAGGTACAAGTCAAACCACAGAATATGGATTTGTCTGGTGCGAGGAAGGAGCTAGCCCAACTATAAACGATTATAAAGTTGTGCTCGGTACCACAGTAAGTCTAGGAAATTTTAGCGCACGAATAGAAGAACATCTTTCTGAAGCCTGGAGCTATAATGTAAGAGCTTACGCTATTTACAAAAATCGCATTGTTTACTCTAATGGAATAAATTTCAACCCTTCTCCCTTTAGCAAGTTAGATGAAAAACTGGGTATTGGTTCTTCATTTTATAAGGCGCTTGGCGCATCGAATAACAATACGGGTTATGTTATTATGGGAGATGGTAAATCCTACGGATTCAATTCTGTTCACCAAGAATTCCATGGAATAAACTGGCATAATTACGGAAGGCTCTCTCAAGGTGCACAACACGGAGATGACCTCTATTTTTTAGATGTTTTTCCATCCACCCAGCATTTATTGAAACTAAGCAATAATGAATGGAGTGTTGCGTCCTATCCTCCATTCAATTTCACAGATTCTGAATACCAACATGTCTTTAGTCATTCTCAATTCATGTTTGTAGTGGGTAGATCTGCTTCGTACGGATACGACTTGATAAATGATCAGTGGGCCATGAAAAATAATTTGATACATACCAGCCCAGCAAAGGCCGGTGTAAATCTCGGGCAATTTGCATATATCATTACAGAAGACAAAAACGTCTATAGATATAACTCTGAAGTAGATAGCTGGAATTTAGAAACGACCTATCCAGGTGAACTAAAGGACAAAACCGTTAGCTTTTCTCATGGCGATAAGATCTACTTTGGATTAAGCCATAACGCTCCTAATACAGTTGATTGGATAACCAATGAAATATGGTCCTACGATACCAAAACAAAAGTTTGGAAGGAGGAGCTTCCATTTCGAGCAGACCTTACACCTGGAGACCTCTTTTGGTTCAAAATTGAAGACATTGTTTATCTTGGCAATAAGTCCTCAGGGTACTACATAATGTATTCTATAGACGTACCTAAACTATAGGATAAACTTGCAATCGCCCTAATTAAAATTTAGCTTTAGCACACCAACTAAAACTTCATTTTAATGAGTGATTCAAACGAAACTCCAGATCCTAAATCTTGGCTAGAAAAAGTTGCAGGGCAGGCTACAAAAATGGTGAACCTTGAAATCAAAACTTATATAGGCGACATGACCTATGTTGAAGCCGATAAAAAAGCCTCATTTACTAACAATGCAAACGTAGAAGGCATTCATTCTACAATCAATTTATTACAAGGTGATATTCGCACCGAGATGTCGAAGAATTTTCATGACAACTATCAGGACCTATTAAAGTTTCATCAAACCAGAGAAAAAAACGGGCAAGAAATCATTAAGAACAACATTGCCTTAGTAAAAGAACTGGTGGAAACGATTACGGACTTCATGAGCGAGGACAATGGGGATTCTTAAAAATGTTTTTGGTAGTGATGATCGAGAATCTGTACTTTCTCAGCTTCTGGACGACCTTACCAACCTTGAAGTCAACACTGTTGTAAAAGATGGAATGCTTGCTTCTCCTGGCCGAAAAAGGTATTATGACATTGTAAAAGACATCTTCGATAAATACAGAATAAAGTTTGAACGCATTATCCTTAAATACCCCAAGCTCGATTTAAAGAAGGATTCAATCCACTATTTAGACAAAACAGATAAGTGGCAAAAGATGAATCCCGTAAAGGAAGAAAATTGGGGGCCTAAGGAAGGAGCAAGATCATTTGAAAATTTATATGCGCGTCTGTTAACCCTAGAAAAAGTTTTTCAGGACAATAAGCACATTCATATCTCTGATAGAGAATATACCGTCTTTAGAAGAATGGCTAGCTTTTGCAAATACATCAAAACGCTGGAAGACGAAATAGTACCAGGCTCTAAGACGGAAGAAGATAAAGGAGACAAAATCCATATCTATAAGGCATCTATGACTGACAAGTCATTCTTCTACAAGCCTGAACCAGACGTCCGTTTAAAACTGAAACGAATGCGCGATTTGGGAACAGAAAGTATAGTTATGCAAACCCGAGTGGGCATAGATGGAGATGTAATCACCAGGATTGAGAAAGATTTTGCCGAAAACTCAGGGAGCAATGGAGTGAAGAAAGAAGATGTTCTTTCTGCAAAAGAATTGATAGTTCAATTGCATGAGCAGCACATAGACATCTCATTGAAATATTGGAAATCTATGGTTTTTCTAGTTAAAGATTTTATTCAAAGTGTTGTCAGTTCAGGTACTTCAAATAAAGCATCTTAAAATTATTGTCAACTTATTGCGCAGTGGCAAACATGTTTGGTTACTGAAAGAAGGTGATGATGAAATTATTCAAACTACGCTGTACTTAGATGCAGACGTAATTCAAGAAATTTCAAGAGACAAAAAGACTGGCCAATATTTAATTGAACGCTATCCTAAATTGGTTAATACGCACATTAAAACGGTTCAAGATGGTTTGATCTCGATAAAGCGATTTGTTGTACAGATACTATCTGGTTATACAGGAATTACAGCAATTGTAATTTTAACCGTAAATCCAAGTATAGAATACATCATTAGCTTAACTGCTGCCAACACCCTCTTTGTCTTTAAACCGAAATACTTATTGAAGCCCCTTATTTGGGGAGTAAAGCAGTTTACCGTTTCTAAATTTTAGAAACGATATAGCAATGACTAATGGCCAGTTCTTCTGCAGAATAACCAGCAAATTCAGGGTGCACTTTCGTTCTTTTTAATGCATCTAAATCTCCTTCTCTAGTTTCAGTTTCCGTAACTGGAATACCTAAATCATTATAAATGCTTATAAAATCCTTGAAGCGTAAACGATTTTGAGGTTGAATTTTGTTATCTATAAAATCCCATTGCTTTTTGCTAAAACCTAAGAAATTGTAAATCGTAATAGAAGGATCTGAATGCGCGAAATGATCTGACATGTCAATGAAATGACTCATCACCCCTTCTGGTTTTATGATTCGCTTGAACTCAGATAGAATGCTTTTTAAAACACCTGGATAAATATGTTCGAACGTATTATTAGAACATATAAAATCAATGCTATCTTCTTTTAATCCCGATTGACTTGCATCTTTCAAGTGAATGCTCAATCCAATTACTTGGTTAATATCTTCAAACGAGTATTGTTCAGGATTGGAAAGCACATCCAACAATACTTTCCAGTTCGCTTCATCAATATCAGAAATGTAACTCTCAAGTTTCCCATTGTCTTTCCATTCCTTCAATTTCTTAATGGTAGCGAGTTGGTTGTCCTTAGTCATCCAATTCTGAATGTCATAAGACATTACCTTACCCGTTTTTGTCAAAAAGAAAAGCATCGGAATTATTGGATACCAACCTGTGCCTAATTCAACAACCTTGCTTTCAGCATTTGGTGAACCGTTTTCATTGAAATAGGCAATATGGTCACGTGCATGTTCTACCTTCCAACCAAAGTGTTGGTCATCAAGAAAAACCGCTTTAGTCACCCTTTTTTGAAAAATGTAATTCAGCTTTTCATGATTCGGAAAAACAGAAATGAATTTTTGGATGAATGCTTTATGTCGCCAATTCATAAATACCTCTTTTCAGCGACAGCCTAATAAGCTCTTTCGTCTCTGCCCTCTACGTAATACATAAAAGCCTTGTTCACTACTCGGTTACCTCCAGGTGTTGGAAAATCTCCAGTAAAGTACCAATCGCCTTTGTTGTTCGGACAAGCCTGATGCAAGGTGTAGATACTTTGGAAGATGATCTCCAAATCTGCCTTCATCTCTTCTGGCTTCAGAAGCTCAGCAATTTTCTCTGAAACTTCATCTGGAGTAAATGGCTCGTATATTTCTTTTACGTAGTTCTTAATCTCTTCATCTGGAATACCTTCTTGAGCCTTGGCCTTTTCATAAACCTCTTGCACTCGGCTTTCCATTCCTCTATCTTTCAGTAATTCTATGGCAGCTCTAAAGGCAATAAAATCTCCCATTTT
>JAOARK010000166.1 GCA_025210575.1 Schleiferiaceae bacterium | reverse complement strand
TTAGCTGAAGATATAGACGTAAAGTGAATAGCGCTTTCACAATACTCACATAAGTAAATATCTCTTTGAATAGTAATCTCTTCGCTTAATGAAGGTAAACCTTTGAGCCCTAAATATGTACTCGTTTCTCCCTCATTCATTTGCCCATTTTCTGAAAGATTCTTTTGGTTAGGAAAGGTAAAAACGGGTGCGTTAAAGGTTCGCGTATAAAGAAGGGCTAGTTTCTGAACATTCGGATTTTCTATCGAATTTTTTCCATTGTAGAATCCAACAGCTCCCGATTGATGCATATCATACAATTCAGAAAGCTCTTTGCCCTCGAGGTTTTTGGTCGTAGCTCCTAATGGTAATAAGTGTATCGATTGTTCATCAGCTTTTCTATAGATGTACTCAATACCATCTTTACTTTGCAATACAGGTTGAGTTTGTGGAGTGAGCACTACTGTTGTGAAACCACCAAATACAGCGGCTTTTGTACCGCTTTCAATCGTCTCTTTATGTTCATAGCCAGGATCGCAAAAGTCAGAGTGTAATTCTACCCAACCTGGAGATATACAAAGCCCATTTTCTTGTACTACTTGCTTAGCACTTTCATCAATGTTATCCTCAATTCGGGTAATCTGGTCACCGTTAATTAAAACATCTTTAATTTCTCCATTAAATGGAGAAGAGGGGTCAACAATTTTCACTCTTTTCAAAAGAATACTCATACCTAAACAGATTTCATGAATCGTAACACTAATCCTTCGAGAAACAAAAATAACAATGCCATCAAAAGACAGTGTTTCCAATAATTTATTCCAAGTATAATTTCTTCTACAGACCGGCTTATTTCTTCAACAGAGCCTTCCAACCAAATCCAATTTGAGTATGGTTCAAAGTCTTGTTCTTTAAGGAATTGAATGGAGCTCTCTTTTGCAGGATAATTCATGGCAATTGCTCCGATAATTTCATTTTGATCCAAAACATTGTAATAACCAACCTGTCTAAACTGCTCATCTAAACTGATGATAACGTTGCTCTTGTTTTCCACTTGCCTAGGAATGAACTCGTTTGATCTATACTGAACACGCACAGGTAAATCAGATTCCGTTGCTTTTTTAACCGAATATTGGCCAAGACTATTCGTGTTAAAAGCGATGTTTGTTCCTTTTCCTGAAACTATCGCAGATTGATAGAGTAGTGGGTATATAAGGTTACTTTGATACCAGTTTCCATATTCTTTAGTTAACCCTGAAAGCAATAGAACAACTAAAGAAGCTCTATTTTCCTTTTTGAGTGCAATAGGATCGCTATTCCTTAAGTTTACCAGTTCAAAACAGTTTTGACAGACACCAATTGAATAATAGCGCTCAACTCCTTTGATATTTAAATTTTCAGACTCTTTTCCAAAAGCTGCAGAAAAATAGGGGTCTTTATAGTTAATAGTTGAAATAACCGACTCAGTAGACCTTAATTCTTTAATTGCTGGCAGTTGGAATTGACTCATCAAATCGTTCAAATTACCTCCAAGACCATTTTCTCCTGGAATAATCAGAAGATTTCCGTTTACCGATTGTTTTAAATTTTGTAGAAGGGAGGTTGAGATGTTGTCGATATGATCTAAAATTACTAAATCGGCTTCAGCAATTCTATTTACATTAACGTTATTAACTCCAAAGCTTGAAAGATCTATTAAATCATCATCAAAAACATTTTCAATAATGGCGTTTGGATACTCTTGGTATAGATTAACAACCTTTCTTTTTCCCTTAATTGGCAAAGCGAAAAAATATTCGTCATCAAATCGAAAATTTGGCCCTACGATCTGAATACTTCCATTCAAATAACCACTTTGCTTAGGAATGTACTTGAATTGAACATCCATATAGTTCAATGGAGACACCTCCGCTGTTTGAACACCTGCCTGTTGTTCATTGATCATTAAAGAAACGGATAGATCTGTAACCGCCTCTGAGCTATGATTGTACACACGGGCATAAATAGTCTGTTCAAATCCCGACAAAGCAATTGGTGATTCTATCCAGACGCTATCAATGCTTAGGTTTTCTCTAATACTTTGTGTTGGTAATGAAACGAAGAACATCTTAGTTTCTTTACCGAGGTCCGCAAGTTTTACATTACTCTTTTGAAGATCTGAAAACACATAGACAACATCATATTCTTGAATTGAATTGATTAGAGTACTGATGTCTGAGCTGTTGTCAGAAATATCAATATTTGACACTTCTTCTATGGCATCAGCTTTACTTAACCAAATATTGTGTCTTGGATCCTGACTATGCGTCAGCAATTTATATTCATTGGTGTTACCGTAAGACTCAATTACTTTTTTCGCTTGAAGTTTAGCATAATTGAGATTCTCGCCAAATTTATCTTGAGCCAACATTGATGGCGAGTTGTCAATCAACAAGACAACTTTTTTATTCTCTGTATTTTCTTTTGCTGGAACAAAAGGCTTGCTAAATGCTAAAACCAAGAAGATAATGGTCAACATCCTTAACAAAAGAACCAAAAGGTGCTTTAGATTTCTTTGTTTATTGGTTTTTTGTTGGACATTCTTAAGCAATGATACATCGCTGTAAAGAAGTGTAGTGTATTTTCTGAAATTAAAGAGATGGATAGCTATCGGAATAGCAAGTGCAAATAAAGCCCAGAGAAAGTTTGGATAGACAAATTCCATTAAAGCACAAAACTAACTTTGAGTATGAAAGACACAAGAGTTTTCATCACAATTTCAATCTCATTCATCAGATTCTTTGCATTGTTTTAGTACGTAAACAAATTCTTCTGGATTATCTGGGTTTAAACTCAAAACTCCTTCAAACCATGCAACTTCATCAATTTTATACTTTCTAGGTGGTTTACCTTTAAACAATAAAGTCATAACAGATTCTGGACCTGCAGCACCACAGAAAAAGCAAGAGCTAAATGGAAATGCTGACAATGCATATACTTTCCCGTCTAGATCAATAGGAATTACATAGCCCTTTATTTTGATAGTGGACCCTGCCATTCTCTTAACGCTCTCTCCAAAAGTGGGAACCAAGAACCAGTCTTCATATCCTTTTAAATACTTTTCTTCAAAAGAAATGTCCTCTAATTGTTTCCAAGTAATAACTTTTGAGGTTTGGCTCAAGACGCTAAACCCTGTAATCATTAATATAAGAATGATTCTAGCCTTCAATTTCTGCATTGGTTATTTTAAAAAAGAGCTGGTGAGGATTATAGCGGTTCAAAATCAGTTTTCCTTTGATTATAACGAACTGATCGACCAAAAATTTGTTTTGCTTTTCCTTAAAGGATAATTCTAGCGCTGTGTTCGGACCTGCATTACCACAAAAGAAGCAACTACTAAATGGGGTCATAGACAATGCGTAGGTGTTGTTGTCTATATCCATTGGTATAATGTATCCCGAAATAGAAACTTCTTGATTTTCGTATTTCAATAAAATATCCGGAAACTTTGGTTTGTACAACCCCTCATCAGAACCTTCTGAAATTATGGAATACTGAGTAAGCGTAAGCACCTGCCAGGCCAAAATCTTTTGACCATAGCTTTGAACCGTAAAACATAAAATTCCTATGAGCAGTATTCTACGCATTTTTAAGAGTTGATGATATATTTAGTCTATAAGCCATAATGGAAGGGATTATAGACGCTATTATTCCGAGCGCAATTGTAGCCAAAAAAATCAATCCATTGTCTGTGCCAAAAAGAGCGTTATCCGCTGAAAGGTGAAATTGCTGTGCGGCTTTTTGATTTAAAATAACAGCAACCAAATTAGCAATTCCAAAACCTAAGATATATCCGCTTATGGCTAGAATAAGACCTTGCTGAATGATAATTCTAAACAAGACGAAAGGATTTGCGCCAAACGATCTGATTAACGCTAATTCATAAAGATTTTCTTTAAGCGTGTTGAGAAGTGAAAATAAAACGCTAATTGCCGAAATAAGGACTATAGCTAAAGCAATATTGGTCAATGTATCTATTCCTATTCCTAACAACCCAAGCAATCTGTTTACTTCAATAGCGGGAACGGCAGCTTGTAAATTACCCATGCTATTAATTTTTCTGGGTAAACTAAATGCCGCCATTTTAGACTTATAAGTAACCAATAATGCCGTAATCTCTTTTTCATTATTTGCATCACTTAGATTTTCTACAATTGAAAAAGTATGATGGGAATGTTGGTGATCATGAGCGTGTACGTCCCAAACAGAGTTTAGTGAAGTCAAAATCAAGTTATCAATAACAGATTGATTGGGTTCGAGCACCCCAACTACTTTATAGGCATGGTCGTCATGCTGGTCTATACTTTCTTCTTGTAAACCATGGTTTCCAAAGAACTCTGAGCCTACATTGAGATTAAGATTTTTTGCTACTGTTGAACCGACAACCACTTCAAATGGTTTGGCAATAAATCCACCGTTCTTTAGAGTTGAATGGTAATGATCATAGAAAGCAGGAATGGTTCCGACAATTCTATACCCCTTATAAGAATCACCAAAGGAAAGTGGAATGGCACTTTTTACCATTTTGGAATTGCTGACTTCTTTCGCAAGTTCAACTGAAATATTCCCAGTAGGTGCATCCATATGGTAAACAGAGGACAAGATAATTTGTAACGGACTTCCTTTGGCTCCTACGACTAGATCAATTCCCTTGATATTATTCTCAAACGTGCTGGTTATTTGCTTATCTGCTGCAGACATCAAGGTTATCATGGCCACTCCAAACGACAATAGGAGTAGGCAAAGCAGGGAGGAGAGCTTTCGGTCTACAAGTTGCCTGTATGAAACCAACCACCAACTCATAATTGAATACTGTTATTAAATTGATTAATTAATCGATTGTCATGACTAACAATGATCAGTCCAGAGTTGTTTACCGCTGCAGCCATTTTTAACTCTTTAACCACTCTCTCACAATTTAAATCGTCTAATGCAGAAGTGGGTTCATCTGCAAGAATCAATTTTGGTTTGTTAGCTAAAGCTCTAATGATATTAACCCTTTGCTGTTCTCCAACACTTAAATTGTTTACAGGTTCGTTTATTTTGAGCTCTATGCCTAATTGACTAAAAAGCGAACTTAAATAAGTCATATCAGCTTTTAGCCCAGCAGATTTACAAGCAAGTTGTACGTTTTGAATTGCCGTTAGGCTTCTTAGAAAATGGGGTTCTTGAAAAACAATACCGATGTTTTCTCCACGAATGCTATCTAATTTGGAAGAGGAGAGTGAAGCATAGTCGATACCCATCAAATTAACATTCCCCTTTTCTGGAGTAATAAACCCTGCTAGTAAGTGCAGCAACGTTGTCTTCCCATGACCAGATTGCCCTAATATTAATAGATCGTTTCCTGCTTGAATTTGAAAATCAGGATAGGAAAAGCGATTCGAATCGTTATACTTAAAGTGTAAATTTTCAATTCCTAATAACACAAGAGCAATTTTAATGAATAGTGGCAAACCTACCCTAATTTTGGGCGCGAGTACCAATCCCTACAGAATTTCTTTCGAAGCCGTTTTACGATTAAAAAGTAGGAATGAAAAGGTATACCTCATTGGAAGAAACAAAGGAGAGATTCAAGGCATTCCAGTTCATATTAAAATAGAAAATTGGAATGATGTTCATACGGTTTCTATTTACTTGAATAAAGCTAATCAACTAGAATACTATGATGCCTTATTGGCATTAAAACCGCAAAGAGTAATATTTAATCCTGGGGCAGAAAACTTTGAGTTTTTCAAGTTACTGCAAGATGCCGGAATAGAAGTGGAAAACGCTTGTACCCTTGTTCTTTTAGGAACCAGTCAATATTAGAATTCTAAAAGAATGGAGCTTTGAGTTTCTGCAATTTGTAGCATAACTTCTTTACTGCCTAGATTTTTAAATGGTGTAATATCAAAGCACCAAATAAATTGAACCATCTGGTCGCACAAACC
>JAOARK010000165.1 GCA_025210575.1 Schleiferiaceae bacterium | reverse complement strand
TTGATAAGTAGTGCAAAAAGCAGTGTCTTTATCTAGGCACAGCAAGTTGTGAAGAAAGGTTGTACCACTTCGCCAATGACCTAAAACAAAAACAGGGTCTTTTAAATTTTTGGGTTTGCCCTTTATTGCAAAAACAATCTTGTCCGCATAAGCCAAAAGGGATACTACCAAACTAATTAAGCTGCTGTAGATAACCTTTTTCCGGTATTTCTTGTCGTAGCCATATTTACGGAGTAAATATTTGAGAACACTAAACCGCGCTCCCATTAAGGTGGTTATTCCGAAATCAAAACTTTTGTCTTTTTGCGCCAATGGTTAGTCTAGATTAAAAGATTCGAAAAGCACAGAAACATTAAAATACAAGTGCTCCAACTCGTCTTCATTTTTTTGCAGTTTCATACGATCGCAATTATTGACCAGCGCTTGTTCTCCGCCAAATTTGTAACCCAAATAGGGAATCAGATCATATTCTTCGGAGGTATGTAAAACCCATATGGCTGTTTCTAGTGACAATCCATCTCCGGTAAGCAAGATTGCATCGGCCAAGCCATAAGTGTTATTGAACCATTTCTTCGCCAATTCCTCATCACCCAGATCTTGATAGGTTAAGGCAAGTAGGTAAGAATGCATGATCTTTATGGGGTTGTCTCTTAGTTGTTCTTCAAGAAGTGCTATGAGTTTTTTGTTGTCTTTTTCACTTTTCTTTTTCTTGTCCAGTAGTTTATTGATAGCCTCTCGATGTTTACTCATTCCATAAGGGCTATATCTTTCTTGGTAGCGATAGCCGTAATAAAAATTGTAATAATGCGCCAAGGTTAAGCCATCACCACCCGATAAGAAACGCTCTAGAACAATGGGGTAGTAATGGATAGAATTGCTGTCTGAAATGTCTTGCTTAATTTTCTCAAAGTCTGGAACTTTAAAAGTTTTCTGTGCTGAAGTCGCGATGCTTAAGCAGATGGAGAACAATAGGAAAAGTCGCTTCATATTTATTGTGGTCCTTGATGATCAATCTTTTCAGCAAGCCACATCATATCTAAAACAAAACGATGTGTATTGCGAATGAGCCTTTCTTGTATGGCCTCTTCCTGATCGTTAAAAGCATTGGCAACATCGCTTACCCATAATTTTGATGGAGATACAATTCCTCCGTTGTATAGCATCCAAAACCAAAGGGAGTGTAAAGCGTTTGCACCGCCAAAAGGACCACTCGAGACCGTTACTGCCCCCATAGGTAATCGGGCAAATTCTTTTCGGAAATAATCTAAAGTGTTTTTCAAACTTCCTGCCATGCCGCCATTGTATTCGGGCGTTACAATAATCAAGGCCTGGCAAGTCATTAACTCATCAGAAAACTCTTGTAATCTGGGATGAGGTGTGTCTAAATAGCCTAAGCGTTCGTCCATAACAGGGAAGTTAAACTCTGCGACATCCAGCAAAACGGTTTTCCTTACTGCGGGTTGAGCATCAAATTGATGTTGCACGTACTTGGCCACTTTTAAAGACTCTCTGCCTTTTCTTGCACTTCCAGAAATAATTGCAATTTTCATGTGAAAGATTTTAAAATTCTACATCAACTCCAACAGGGCAATGATCGGAACCTTCATATTCATTGAGAATAAAGGAGTCTTTGATATTTGGAAGCATGGAGGTGCTTGCTAAAAAATAGTCTAACCTCCAGCCAACATTTCTTGCGCGGGCTCCAGCTCTAAAACTCCACCAAGAGTATTTTACGGTATCCGGATAAAAATGTCTAAACGTATCGATCAATCCAGCATTCACATAATTGTCCATGCCATCAATTTCGTCTTGTGTATATCCAGGGCTTTTGTTGTAATTGCTTTTAGGATTGGCAATGTCAATTTCTTGATGTGCAACATTCAGGTCTCCGCACAGAAAAACTGGTTTTATGACTTCTAATTCTTTGAGGTAATTCAATAAATAGGCATCCCAGGTTTTACGGTAAGGAAGACGAGATAAATCACCTTTAGAATTGGGAACATAGGTGTTCACCAAGAAGAAATTCTCAAATTCTGCCGTGATAGCTCTCCCTTCTCCATCATGCTCTTCTTGATCAAGATCATTCCAAACTTTTATGGGCTTTTCTTTACAGAGGATGGCCGTACTCGAATACCCTTTTTTTATCGCTTGATTGGGGTAGATGTGATAACCTGTATCCGCTAGAACTTCTAGAACTTGATCATTTTGAGCTTTAGTTTCTTGTAAGCATAATACATCGGCATTCAGTTCTTTTACTTGATCTAAGAACCCCTTTTTTACTATGGCTCTTACGCCGTTTACATTCCATGAAATAATTTTCATTGGTCTAATATTTTGTTACGAATTGTTGAAGTCTTTGGTCGTTAGGGTATTGGCTAAGTCCATCTTTTAAGTAGGTATTGGCTTTATCAACATTACCCAATCTTTGCTGCGCTATTATGGCATTGTAATAATAATTGGGTAATGGATTTAATTGAATCGCTTCGTCTAAATCTGAAGCTGCTCCTTCATAATCGTTCAGTTCATAGTTCAGTAAAGCGCGGAGGTAATATCCTCGATCTGAATTTTTGTCTTTATCTAAAAGCATGTTTAAAGTATGCAAAGCTTCTTCGTTTTGACCTAATTGTGTTTGCAAGATAGCTAGGTTGGCATAAGGGTCAATAAAGAGGCTATCAATTTCTAATGCATTTTTAAAATGTTGAGAAGCCTTTTCGGGATTTCCTTGGCTTAAATAATACTGTGCTAAATTTTGTTGACCCTCTCTAAAGTCAGAATTGTGATCGAGAAAAATGATGTATTCAGCCTCAACTTTTCTCCAAGCTGGTTTATATGAATCGGGAAGCTCATTGTATAAATTCATAAGTGTTCTAAAGGCTGCTAATCGGACGGCTCGCTTCTCGTCTTTTAATAGGGGAGGGGCAATTGCTAGTTGCAACTCGGGAGCAAGATTATGCAGAAGTTTAGCCGTTTCTAAGCGAATCATTGCAGAGTCTTTTGTCCACTTCACTAATTGTGCTTGATAGCTTAGAGGATCAAATTGACTTAAATATTCTATGGCTGTAGCTCTCGCTATTTCTGGGTAGTGGTGCGAATTGATTAAATTGAATAGGGCTTCTATATCTCCTACCTGCCCAGGAAGAAGGGAGTTAGAAAAATGATCAGGTCGTTCTTGACCATACCAATCTTCAATTTTAGTGCTTGCCCATTCGGCTGATTTGTTTTCGTGACAGCCATTACAAGCATTGGATGTGCCATATTTTATACTTTGATCAGGTCGAGGAATCCTGAAACTATGATCTCTTCTAAAATCATTTCCCATATATACCTTGCCCGTCATATGGCAGTTTACACACTGGGCACTTCGCGTTTTTTCAGGATGAAAGTGATGTGCGCTTGTGTTATATTTTGGTTCGTGACATTGCATGCATAGGGCGTTTCCTTCTAATTTTAATTTATTGCTATGCGAGTCATGGCAGTCGTTGCATTTCACATTTTCATGATACATTTTACTACTCGCAAAACTCGCGTATACATAATCTTCTTCTGAAATCTGTCCATCAGGTTCATAAAAACCGCGGTTAAGCGTCTGAGGCATAAATTGATCTAAAAAACTATGATCGACCGTGAAAATTTCAGTTAACTCAGTGCGCCTTGAATGACATGGTGCGCACATTTCTACCTGCTCAATGCTATTTTCTGCTTTTCTAAATAGGCCTGTTTTACCAGAAGCATATTCTTGGTTATTCACCAACTCTATGTGTACTGAACCGGGTCCGTGGCAAGCTTCACAAGCCACATTGATCTCCGAAAAATGTGTTGTGTACTTACCGTTGTTTGAATTGAAATTCTTGTGTAAATCAGTAGAATGACAGGAAGCGCACATGCTATTCCAATTTTGTGCCTGATTGTGCCAATGCAACCAATCTGATCGAGGAATATCTTCTCCTGCTCTTTGATTGAACCAAATGTTTTTGTCACTATCCCAGGACGCTCTTAAGGTTTGGAGTTTTCCATCTTCCGTTTCTATTAAATATTGCTGAAGCGGAGCAAATCCAAAAGTGTAGGTAATTTTATAAGTGGTTGATTGATCTCCATCGGTTTCTGTAACAAGATAATCTCCTTCTTTCTTTAGAAATAAATACGAAACACCATCAGCCTCAAATTTCGTTTGATTAAAGTCGCCAAGCACGGATTCTTCATTTGGAACCTCCATGGAATGGAAGTGGTGCGATTCTTTCCAAAGCTTATACTCGGATTGATGACAGCTACTGCATTGATCGCTGCCAACATATTCTTTAGCTATAGGCTTAGGGTCATTTTGACCTTCCCCATTTCGTGTTGAACAGCCCACGTAAACTGACATGAGCAGCAAACCAATAAGTATTAGAATAAAAGATTTTCTCATAGATAGTGTTCAGGTAAAATTATTCTAAAGTCGCCAGTTTTTTCTTTTTTCTACGCTTTAAAATAATACCCAAAGGAATCACGATTAACCATCCGATCATATACCAATCACTTCCAAAAAGAGCAAAGGGTATAGTTAGGGTTGCAGCTATCGGTTCAGAAAGGAAAGAATACATGATTTCAATAGATTTTTTCTTGGTCATGCTTTCTATAAAGAATTTGTTTCTATCTGCATAGTTCCAAGAAAATACCCCTATAAACCCAGCTAAGGCAAGAAATATACTTTGCATTATCAATGTAATTTCTAAGCCTTCTGTTTGGTTTTCTAGCCCCATAAAATAGAGATAGATCAATATGCAAAGCATTTGAACAATGGCCAATACGGCATGACGATTATCTGATTTTTTTAAATACCCGAATTGGCGATTGCTTTGACTCCAGTAGGTTAAGGTTAGAATGATTCCCACAAGCATGATACCTAAAGTTGTACCGCTTTCGGCAAACATCTTCATCAGAGCTTTTTCCTCAATGTGCTCTTGACTGGGTTTAGGGAGCATTCTGAAGAGTTGAAATATGGTTAAACCATAGATTACATCTATGAGCATTTGAACTCTAAAGAGCTGCTGAATCTTTCTGTTTTCTTCTTCGTGAAGAATTTCTGATTTCTTCATTGATCACCACGATAACAATGATGTCAATTTAAGTTAAATCGATTAACAAAAATGAGAAGAAGACAAGGATTTATATTAGTTAGAAACTGCGGTAGACTTTAAGCGCTGGATAACGTAAACCACCCCAATACCTATTGCTGCTGCAGGGATGCAGATTATAGCTCCTACTATCATCTCTAAGGGGAATAAGTTGTGGGCAGGAAGGTCACCAACCGAAATAAATGAATCAAAAAATAGACGCAGAATAAAGGCAATTAGAATACCCAATAAGACCATGGAAGGAACACTTATATGTGTAGACTTTTTCCATAAACCTGCAAGAAAGGTGGCAATAAAAGTTGGAATAGCTAAACCAATTAAAAATAAAGTTCCGTTTTCTATGTTGTTATAATCACGCCAATAAAAGGACGCACCGGCAACAATGCCCATCAGGGTAAATAGCAGTAGGTTATAAGAGCTCATAATTCGTTTGTTTGGGGAAGTAAGGTAAAAAATTCCGCTTAGGTTAGGTGCGGATTTTCAATTTTGTACCAATAACATTCAATCCCGTCACCATCGTAATCTTCGGTTTTGTAATACTTCAGCCCAACTTTTTCAAGCACACGACTAGATGCGCCATTGTCTGGCATAACCGCAGCAATAATTTCTTTCAGCTTAAGCTGATGAAACCCGAAATCTAATAAAGCTAGGCTCGCTTCAGTGGCGATGCCTTTGCCCCAATATTCAGGGAGGTAGCGAAAGCCTAAATCTGTTTTGTCAAACTCTGGAAGGTATTTCAAGCCTGAAAAACCAATGAGCTTGCCGTCTGGCTTATAGATGGTAGCATAACGACCATATCCGTGCGTAGCATAATCATTTTGAAAAACATTTTTAATCAAATCTTTCGCTTCGTCTAAAGATTCCAGACATGCATTGCTTGTATAGCGCTGCACTAATTCTGACGATCCAAACTCATAAACAGCCTGATAATCCTCTGGCTCGAATTCTCTAAGTATGAGTCGTTCCGTTTCTATCGGTTGTTTCATTCGGTAAGTGTTTTGACAAATTCTTTAATTCGGACTTGTTCAGGTGGTTCAATGTTACCATGATGTGCCCACGTATGCAAACTCCCTTTATAGGTCATTCCTAAATAGTCTGCACTTTTTTGAAAAGGAATAAAAAAGCCTTCCGCCTCTAGATCATCTGAGCCACAGGCGACAGCAGCCATTTTAAGACCTCTTAATTTTCTTCCCGTTTCCTTATCGATTTTTAGGCAATCCGTAATTCGGTCAAAGAAGTTCTTCATCAAACCACTCATGCTGTACCAATACACTGGTGTCACAAAAAGAAAAAGATCGTATTGAACCAGCTTTTTCATGGTTGGCAAAAAGTCATCTTCTCTGTTTGCGTGAGCGTAGTCAAAACCTGAGTAATCCAATTTTTTCAAATCGATAACATCTGCATTTAGCTTTTGCTGAAGTAAGGTCACAACGGCTTTTGTGTTGCCTTCACTTCGAGCCGAACCTTGAATAATCATTGTTTTCATAGAGCTCTTTGAGACGACATATCCATATGCAACTTTCTTCCCTCACGAACGATTATCTCAATTATTTCCTCAATGTCTTTGCGCGATGTTCTGAAGTTGACAATGCATCCGCGTAAGCAATATTTGCTTTTTACAATAGCGTTAGACAAGAACATTTCGGGATGACTTTGCAGTCGTTCAACTAGCTTTTCGTTGAGTTCGTTCAGGTATTCTTCCTCCTGTTTTTCTTCAGAAACAAAGCGTAAGGTGGTTAAACTTAAATGGTGCGTTACTGCTTCTAATTCTGGATGTTTTTTAGCTAATTCGAAGAAATATAGGGCGAGTTCAATATCTTCACGAATCATTTCTTGATAGCCAGATTTGCCTACTTGTTTTAGCGCTAGCCAAACTTTTAAGGCTCTAAAACCGCGCGAATTCTGAAACCCAAACTCATAGAAGTTTGTTCCGTGCTCTTGGTTTTCTGCATCAAAGTGGTAATAATCTGGATGCGAACTATAAGTATCTACCAAATGCTTGGGTTTCTTGACTAAAGTGCAACCTGCTTCCAATGGACTGTACAACCATTTATGCGGATCGAGAGCGATCGAATCTGCTTCTGCAAGACCATCAAAATCTGCAGCCATTTCAGGTAATACTGCTGCAGGCGCACCGTAAGCACCATCTACATGAAACCACAAATTGTATTGTTTGCAGATAGCAGCAATTTCATTCAAATCGTCAACTACTCCGGTGCTTACGTCACCAGCGGTGCCCACCACCATGAATGGTTGATGGCCATTTTTTAAATCATTTTCAATGGCTTTTAGCAGCGCCTTGTTGTCCATTTGGTTTGCTTCATTCGTGT
>JAOARK010000164.1 GCA_025210575.1 Schleiferiaceae bacterium | reverse complement strand
CACCTGTGTATCGAAAATCGCGAGTAACGCAATAGCTAAAAGCAGCCCGTACATAATAGAAGAACTCACCTTTTTCATAGAGATCATCTCATCCAAATCAGCTAAAAGTTCACCTTGTGACAAGTATGTCCAGTCACTTGCTTCTACTTTTTCTGCATTGCCTGCGATGTAATAAGTAGCGCTGCCTTGTAGCTGTGTTAGTTGCCACAACTTGTCAATATCCATCCAAAGCTGACCATTATCTACTGTAGACACGTTACAGTCGAAAATATTGACCACTGTTACGCTTGCTGCATCGTAGGTCCCGTTTGCATCACGCCAACGCATCAACACCTCATCACCTACTTTAAGATTGGCTGATTCAGCCATACGTTTTCCGATAACCACAGGTATAGCTGCATCGCTAGAAAGCAACTCCGTTGTTGGAATATGCAACACATCCTGCTTCGCATCAATTCCTTTCACCATAACAGACAACATGCGTCCATCAGGGTAGATCGTCCCTTGTCGCAAAAGCACCGGAACTAAATCTGTCCGCTGCTCTTCTGGTAATACACCATGACCATCTAAAATGGTAAACGGATCGTATGGGTCGTACTCATCAAAGCGCAACTGCCCCTGCCCAATTTCCCAGGCAATGGTATCTGTTCTCGCCTGACGGTTCCAACCATCCAAAATACCGTTGTAGAATATGATCATGACATAGGCGAAAGACAACACAATGACATTGAGCCAGGTTCTTAGGCCTGCCCCAACAAGGTTTCTATACGCCAGTTGAAATGCCAGTTTCATGACTTAATTTTTAATCTATTGAGTATTGAGGAGTTGCAATCAACTCATCTTTCACCACACTTCCATCTTCCAATGAGATGATTCTATCCAGATAGCCCATCACTTTTTCATCGTGTGTAGAAAATACAAATGTGGTTCCAAGCTCTCTGTTCAAGCGCTTCATCGTCTTAATAATCGCATGCGCATTTTTAGCATCTAAGTTTGCCGTAGGCTCATCGGCCAATACAATTTCCGGACGTTTTACCATGGCTCTAGCAATAGCCACACGTTGCCCTTCACCACCAGAAAGCTTAGCAGGTTTCTTATCTGCTTTGTCTGCCAGACCAACCCATTCCAAAGAATCCATCACCATTTTTTTGCGTTCTGCAGCCGAATGGTTCTGCAACAACAAAGAGAATTCTACATTTTCATATACCGTGTAAACTGGCAACAGATTATACACCTGAAATACAAAACCGATATGCTGGTTTCTTAAGTCTGCAGATTCTTTATGACTCAAGGCTGAAATACTTTTGTTCATCACCAAAGCCTCGCCCTCTGTAGGAGAATCTAAAGAACCCATAATGTTCAGTAAAGTTGTTTTTCCCGAACCTGAAGGTCCGATCAATCCAGAAAATTCACCTTCTTTGAATTCCAGATTGATGTTATGCAACGCAGTAAAGAATCCATCCCCTACAGGGAATTTCTTAACTACGTTTTTGATTGAAATGATGCTGTTATCGCTCATCGCTATTTATTTAGTATAGAGTCTCACGTATTGAGTATTGAGACTTTTTCATTTATCATTTTTTTCAGAAGTGATTTTATCTCATGTCTCACTTCTCTCTTCTCACATCAAGCGCATCGCGCTAATGTTTCCAAAGGACCATCAATCGCAATCCTGGCCCTGTAAAATTGCTCACAAAATCCGTGTCTTCGTTTCCGAAATTAAGGCTTGTGCTTGGCGTATAAAATGCCATTAAATAGGTTGTTACCCTTTTAAAATCATGCTGATAGTTCAGAAAGAAAGAAGCTGCTTCCACTTCCCAACTATAGGTCATGAACAAACTTAAATTATCAAAGAACCCTATCGGGTATGCAATATTCAATGCACTGGTATTCGACTTTACATTGAGTCCTGCACCATCCAGGGCATATTCTACGTACATATGCTCCACCACTACGTTTAAGCCACTCCCCAGAGGAAAAGTGTAATCCATCCCTAACGTACCTAGAAACTGTTCACCCAGCTCTTTTTCTTTTTTGATGTATGCCGTTTCAAACCAAAGACCTATGCCTACATCCCACTTTCCATCCAATCCTATGCGATTTTCTGGAATTTGTTGTAACTCTGGCAAAGGAAATAAGTTGGTTAAATCTGATGTTCGGTGATGGTAAGAAACCGCCAATTCTCCTTTTGGTACAGGATGTTGAAAACGACCACCAAATTCAGGGTGTTTCTGATAAGTTTGTGCGATATCAAAACCACGAGGATCTTCATTTCCGTACAAACCCCACAGCCAGATATTGGCATTGTTCTTAAAATAGTAACGACCTAAAAGTGCGTTTACCCCGTCTGTAATCGCCAAGGGGTCACGAGGGTCAATTTCGTTAAACCATTGCAGTGGACGTAAAATCATGGCACTTCCGAAATCTATTTTCTGTAATCCTAGTCGTACTTCATATCGCTTGCCGCTGAAACGGGTCCAGATGCGATAGGGAGAAACATTCCCATCTACAGTAGTTGAATCATTATAAAAATAGCTTGAGCCCCAAACGTTCGCGGAAGCTTCAAAATACCAGCTGTTCTTATCATTGAGCTTCCAATCATAATTCAATTCGGGCAGGTAACGCACATTTAATAATCCCCATGCATCAGCCTCCGGAGCCCAGTTTGCTACACCACTCAGTTGCCCATCGAAGTTAAAGGTGTTCTGCCCCCACAAAGAAGTTTGAAATACAGCGAAGACTATGAACAACCACTTTTTCATTTTTGGTGGTCTTTTTCAGGAATTACGCCATAAAAGAAAAACTTTGTTATTTCCATAATTGAAGCGTGCAAATCGCCATTATGTAAAGCCAGGAACTTAGCGTCACGCACTTTTGCTTGCATATCTTCTAACATGTAAAAAACAAAATCTAAGCTCATGTCCTGACGAATCCAACCTTCCTTCTGTGCTTTAGCAAAATCGTTGTATAATTCTTTATGCATAGCAGTTTGATACTCCGATATGGTTTTTTGCCAAACCTCTTGCTCCACACCAAATACATCACGAATAAATTCTTCGCTCACACCTTCTGAATTCTGGTGCTTTATTAAAATCATGGAGTTGACTTTTTCCGTAAAGCTCATATTAGAATTCATGATAGCCTTATAGTCCTGCATTCCCTTCTCAGAAATCTGAACAAGCAGACTATTGACAATATCTATCTTATTCTTAAAGCCGCGATAAAAGGTCATTTTACTCACACCTGCCTCTTTGGCTATTTCTTCTACAGAAACTTTTTTTACGCCATATTTCCAGAACAAAGTGCGCGCAGCCTCTATGATGGCCTGTTGACTTTTATTGTATGCTATTTTCTTCTGAACTTTCATTTTGTTACAATGATTGCACAAAGTTACAACAAAACTCATAATGTTACTTTTTTTGTTTTATTTATTTTATTCGTCACATTTTAATTTCTGATAATTCAAGTTTCAATAAATTGGCTAAATGCAAATCACCCTCTCTCTATACAACCCACAATGGCCGGCAATCTTCCAAAAAGAAGCCGATCTTTTAGAAACCGTTTTACAGGGCGTGAATCATAAAATAGAACACATGGGCAGTACCGCTATAAAAGGCCTTGCAGCAAAGCCTATAATCGACATTCTCATTGGTTTGGAGAATTTTGAAACAGCAGAACAAATCATTCCCAAAATCACAAAGCTGGGATACAAGTACATTTCTAAATACGAAGACCTAATGCCTTACCGCAGGTTCTTCACGAAAGAAAAGAATGGTATCAGAACACACCACATTCATATGGTAGAAATTGGAACCGAATTCTGGAAAAGACATTTAGCTTTTCGCAACCATATGAGAAGGAATAAACAAGATCGTAAAGCCTACGAAGCCCTAAAGCTAGAATTAGCTGCTCGAGATTGGGAGGATGAAAATGAGTATGCTAATGCTAAATCGGAATTTATTAGACGGATTGAAAAGAAATCCATTGGATTGAGTCAATCTCAATAATTTCTTTTCAGATTCTAAAATGGACAAACACTCTTACAAAAGATAAAAAAGAACAGAACCTTTCAGGCGTATTGAAAGTTCAAACTGAAATTCGAGTCCAACAATTTATTTCAATAACTTGAATATTGAATAACAATCTCAACTATGATCAGATTATTACCTCTAATAACTCTTGCTCTTTTTTTATTCCCATCATGTAAAGTAAATTTTGTTGCTCTTCAAAAAGAGGAGAATATCCATAATTTGACGACAGAGGAAAACTTATTAGATTCCATGTACGTTTCTAAAATTGAATCCTTTTACTCACAGGGCAAAGAAGGGTATTTTATTGGCCAGGCAAACTTGAAAATTTATTACAAAACTTTCATTCAAGAAAAACAGAATAGCCCTGCAATTCTCATCTCAGCCGGGCGTACAGAGGCCGCTATAAAATACAAAGAGCTCATTTACGACCTATACCAAATTGGCTACTCAATTTACATTCATGATCACAGAGGACAAGGGCAATCCGGGCGTATGACAGACGATCATGATATGGGCTATATTGATACTTTTCAATTTTACATTGATGACATGCGATACTTCTATGAACAGGAGTTGATGCGAAATTCACATTCAAAAAAATATTTGTTAGCACATTCTATGGGTGGTGCCATCGGTATGACCTATCTAGAACAATATCCAAATGATTTTGACGCAGCAGCATTTTCTTCACCAATGTTAGGCTTGCGTCCAGGAACATGTAGTGCCACCAAATTACTCGTTAACGAGACACCCAAATACGCTGCAGGTCAAAGCGAATACCAAGACGACAAACTGAATTTTAAACACAATAAACTTACAGGTTCTGAGATTCGATATAAGAGAATGAACGAAGCCTTCGCTGCAGTACCGCAAGCAAAACTAGGAGGTGCATCTTATCAATGGATAGATCGTTCCTGCGATCAATTCGAATATTTATTTGAGAACATATCAGAAATCCAAACACCTTTTATCTTATTCTCAGCGAAAGACGAAAAAATTGTCTACCCAAAAGCTCACCAACATTTTATAGAAAAAGCGCAAGAACTAAACAAAACATGTGAAGCTTTTACCATAAAAAATGCCAAGCATGAACTCTTAGTGGAAAAAGACGAGCAGCGTATTGAAATCATGAACCATATTCTAGAATTTTACGGACGCTACTAAACTCTAAATTGCATCAATCAAGGCAATTAATTGAACTACATTTATCGGAATGAATCATCAAGCAAACATGGAAGAGGCACTCAGGGATTTTATCATTGGATTCCCCTTTTTAAAAGAAGATGAGGTGGACACTATTGTGAAACACACCATCTTGAAGCAGTTTAAAAAAGGACACATTTTACTAAAGGAAGGAGTAGTTTCTCTGGAGTGTTATGCCGTTGTAAAAGGCTGTGTGCGCGAATATTACCTTAAAGATGGTCTAGAGAAAACAACCGCATTCTTCACCGAAGGTCAACCTGTTAATTCTTTCTCTAGCTACACTAACCAAGTACCTTCCAAACATTATTTGGTTTGCATGGAAGATTGCCTCCTTACTGTTGGCACCCAAAATTTAGTGGACGAAATGTGCGAACGTGTTCCACGTCTTGCCGAATTTATTACGGAAGAGGTTCAAAAAGAAGCCGGTGTTCTTCAAGAGCGCATGGCAAAATTCATGACTTCTTCTCCCGAAGAGCGCTTTGAAGACCTTCTCACCCACAATTCAAATTTGCTAACTCGTGTTCCTCAGCATCACATTGCGAGTTATCTTGGTGTTACACCAGAATCATTGAGCAGAATAAAGAAGCGCTATTATCAAAAGCACTGATTATTTCACTTCTTGTAGAACCTTTCCTTTGATGACCAGCCAAAAGGCAAACCAAAATTCTGCAATAACAGCAAGCACAAGTAGTGCCCCAAATACCATAACTGTTTGCTCCGTATTCACCTGCACCAACTGAGTAATACTATCACCAGCATATCCGAAAGAACCAATCAACATTAGCCAACCCAAAGCCTTAGGAGTCTTTTCCCCTTTCTTAAGAACAAATCCTAAACTAAATAAGTGAATAGCAAAAAATACTTGCCATGCTAATTCACCATACTTATGCAACTGAAAAAAGAGCAATACCCACGCTTCAACGGAAGTCTGTCCAATCGACTCTGCATAACTAGATTGACTAACCAAAACATAAGGAGCCAAATAAATCACAAGGTTTATAGCCATAATAATCGCCATGGCTAATCGCGAAAAAGTTGCGATTAACATTTCGGTTTTACCCAATCCTCTAAACAATTGGAAAAGCAGTACCGTTAACCAGGTTTCTAAAACCAACACAACAATGTCTCCTGAAATACCCATTTGCATCAGACCCAGGTTGGTTTTCAGATTGTTAAATGTAGCAACAGCATTCCCATCTTCAACAATTGCACTCTGAACATAACCTATACTAAATCCACCAACGATGGCAATTAATAAATACAGAATACCTGCTAGTCTTGGTAAGGGTCTCACTTTGTTTAATGTAGTTGTCATCTGATTTTTACTTAATGATTACACTGCAAAATTGCTTTCGCCAAAAACCCTGTGCATTGACTTAAGATAAGATTTCACTCTAACGCGATTTAATCGAAATCCTCCCGATTGAAGCATAGAAAAAAGACAAAATAGCTGTAAAATTGCCATCCATTAATTCAGGAGATCATGGCGGGAATAGACACAAAGACTTTCATAAAAGATGTATTAGAAAACATGCCAAAAGATTGGCTTAATCTTACCACACATCGCCTAGATATTTATAATGAAGAATTAGCGAAAACTGAATTCTTGGAAAAACTGGAAGTTCTTCAGAGGCAAGGCCATGCAACAAAGGAATCCTTGAGTGAACTCCCTACAGCTTATGACTACATCCGCTTAGGTCATCCACTTTCTTGTGTTTTAGAATGGACGATTGCCAAAACTCAGAACACCACATCTGAACGTGTGATTAGTTTTGATTCTGCTACCATTCCTGTTTATGCGGTACTTCGTGAAAACCTTTTAACTGGAAAGGCAACAAGAATCAATTATCAGGGAGACTTACCGGAAGCGTTCGATGAGGAACTATTAAAGAAAGTATATAGTTATCGATTTGAACTCAATCCTGTTTCAAACATTACCGAAATTGAAGATTACAATGGAAGCTCCATATATCTTTCTCAATCTGAAAACATTTGCGAGTTTGAAGTAAACAACAATATTGACTTTGCAGTTAATACGCATCCTCAGTTGGGTAGTATTGTTTTGGTTAATAAAAAGGAGAATCAAGATTACGTTTCAAAAATTCAACATGTGCGAAGAAGAGAGACGATCGCCATGACTCCAGCAAATTGCCTTAGTGCATTGCAACAACTAATGGGTATTTCACAAAATGAAGAAGGCTCAATTGACACAACTTCGAACAAAGCTCAGGTATTAGAAACAGCACAAAATATTACCGGCAGCTACTCCATACCTATCGTGGCTTCTAGTGGTTTATCTATGCAATATGCCATTGTGATGGGATTGATTCACGAAGCTGTAGAAAAACACCCGGTAAAAGCCATTAAAATTGTGGTTCCACCAAACTGCTATGGAGGCACAAACGACCAAGCCAGAAGAGTAGCCGCAACTCTTGAAAATGTTGAAGTAACGGATTTCCCGGTTGATGGAGACAATGACATGGTACAGAGCTTACGCATTATTCTAGATCAACTCGCTAAGGAAGATGCAGTTCCTTATATCATTGCTGAGATCCCAACCAACCCACGAGTAGAAGTTCCAAATATGGACGACCTAAAAGAAGTTCTGGAACAAAAGCGCAGGACACCTTCTGGAAATGCAGCCATTTCTCCAGTCTTCATTTTAGACCAAACGTTTTGCCCCAACACTTCTTTTTTAAGGGATGCAGACCATTTAAGCTCTGTACAAACGATTGCTTATGTGAGTGGTTCTAAATTTCCAAGTGGCGGAAAATGTACAGCAGGCTATTGTGTAGCCAATAAAGAAGCCGCTTCACTAATGAAGAAGATCGATCTTCATATAACACTTTGTGATAACGAAGCAACACCTGCGCAATATGCGTTCTTAGCTGAACAGATGCCCTCAATGCTGCAACGCATTCAAGATGCCTATAAGAATACTCGCGAATTTGTAAACTACATTCAGAATGTGATGCCCAAAGCGAAGATCAATTTTGTTTCAGAAGAATTGGCGGCTCAAGGATTTACCCCATCGGTATTTTCATTAGACCTCCCCACTAAAGGAGAGACAAATGAGGAAAGAGAAATGCATAAACGCAAATTGAATCTTCAGTTGATCAATTCTATGATCTCTGAGATCCCTAATGAAAGTAAGTATTGCGTGAGTTACGGACAACTAAAAGGTTGTTATTGGACCATCCCAGCCACCTCTACACAGGGAACCACCAAAGAAGGAGATAAAGATTATATCGCTCGTGTTGCAGTTTCACCAGATTTAGATTTAGAAAAACACAAAGAAGTATTCTTGGCGTTTGCGAATAGTATTAAGTAATTCTGAACAGTTACTTCTTTTTTACATACGTACTCCCATCAAACTCAAAAACGCATTTACAATTGATGGGGTTGTCGTACCTACTTATAGATCCATCTTCAAGCTTTTCGCAATCACATTCAGGAGTAAGATCATCAGTTTGGTAAAAGACTTCTACTGTCTTTAAATCTTCACTTACCCAAATGGGTTCACCCCAATCTCTACTTTCCGCATGGTACTCGAACTCCAAATAGAATTGATTATTCCGATAGGAAAGCAATTGGATGTATGAACTAAAACAATAGGAGCAACCACGAACATTTCCTTCAATAAGGTATTTTGTACCTGCTAAAGTTTCTAATTGATAGATTG
>JAOARK010000163.1 GCA_025210575.1 Schleiferiaceae bacterium | reverse complement strand
GATCCTTTAGGAGAAAAAGTTGCCGCTGCCAATCCATTAATAGAAGAAGTGATTACGACCCAGATATCCAAAGCGGAATTGCAAAAAGTTCGCGATCGATTTCAGTTTTTAGCGGATCGAGATGAATTCACATTGAAATAAAAAAGGCATCAGGTAAAACCAGACGCCTTTCTATTTTTGGTTAGCTGTTCTTAATGATTCTCTGCGTAAAATTCATAGAAATAAGGAATAGTCTCAATTCCCTTTAGGTAATTAAATACTCCATAATGCTCATTTGGAGAGTGAATTGCATCACTATCCAATCCAAATCCCATCAAAATTGATTTTGACTTTAGCTCCTTTTCAAAAAGAGCTACAATAGGAATACTTCCTCCGGAGCGCACTGGAATTGGCTTTTTGCCAAAAGTGGTCTCATATGCTTTACTTGCTGCTTGATAGGCTTTATCCGTGGTATGGGTAACATAACCTTCACCGCCATGGTGTGCAGTCACCTTTACTTTAACGCTTTTTGGGGCAATCGCTTTAAAGTGCTTTTCAAATAATTCGGAGATCTCATCTGGCATCTGATTTGGCACTAAACGCATGGAGATTTTTGCATACGCTTTTGAAGCTATAACGGTCTTTGCGCCTTCTCCTGTGTAACCACCCCAAATTCCATTTACATCTAAAGTTGGGCGGATGGAATTTCGCTCCATGGTAGAATACCCTTCTTCTCCATAAACATCGTCAATGTCAAGAGCGGCTTTATAGTCATCAATGCTAAAAGGAGCCTTTGCCATTTCAGCACGCTCTTCGGCTGAAAGCTCTTCTACTTTATCATAAAATCCAGGAATAGTAATATGGTTATTCTCATCATGCAAAGAAGCAATCATCTTTGTCAAAATGTTGATCGGGTTCGCAACTGCACCACCATATAACCCAGAGTGAAGATCGCGATTTGGACCCGTTACCTCAACCTCCATATAAGCCAATCCACGCAAGCCAGTAGTTATACTTGGTATGTCATTAGCCAACATTCCTGTATCTGAGATCAGAATTACATCGCACTCTAATTTGTCTTGATTGCGTTTTACATACCATTCTAAATTGGCAGAACCCACTTCTTCTTCGCCCTCAATCATAAACTTGATGTTACAAGGCAAAGTACCATGCTGCATCATTAATTCAAACGCTTTTACATGCATGTACATCTGACCTTTATCGTCACATGCTCCACGCGCAAAAATGGCTCCTTCAGGATGTAAATCTGTTTTCTTAATTACCGGCTCAAAAGGTCCTGAGGTCCACAATTCAAGAGGATCTGCTGGCTGTACATCGTAATGACCATAAACCAAAACCGTTGGTTTGCTCGGGTCAATAATCTTGTCTCCATACACAACTGGGTAACCTGGTGTTTCACAAATCTCAACATTATCAGCTCCAGCTTCATTGAGTCTTTTAGCCACCTCATCAGCCGTTTTAAAGACATCATCCTTATACGCTGGATCAGCAGAAATAGAAGGAATTCTTAATAGATCGAAAAGCTCATCTAAATAGCGTTGCTTGTTCTCTTGTATGGTTGAATTGTATTTCGACATTTTATTTCATTTTTTTAATGGCGCTGAAAGTACTCAATTTCACTCAACGGTGACGCGCGGAGAATAGGGCGCTTAACAAGATGTGCACTAGATTTTTACATTTGTAAACTTTGAAAGACTGAGGAATTTAATGAAATTAAGATATACTGTTATTGCTTTCATCTTGGGCCTTGTGGGAATTGCCCAAACGATGACGGTAAATAGAACCGGAAACTTCAATGATCCGTTTTGGCTGGCATCTAATGTATTGGTGGACTCCAATTTCGTGATCTACCAACCTTTTGGACCTGGAGGGCTTCCTTTAAATCAGCCTCCAACCAATCAAGTTGGAATATTTAAAGTAACGAACAATGTTGGACTCAATGCATTTCCAATTGATAGTGGAATTGTGATGTGTGCCAATTGGGTTGAAGATGTATTACCTGGACAAACAGGCCAAAACCCAAATACGACCACAAACCCAAAAGATCCAGATTTACTTGGTGTAATGAGTTTGATCGGTTCGTCTAGCTACGACATCAATGACATGGTTGAAATACAATTCAGCTTTGTTGCAACTGGAGATTCCATCCAATTTAATTATGTCTTTGGCTCTCACGAATATGCGGGATACACCTGTTCTCAGTTTAATGATGTATTCGGTTTTTTCCTTGAAGGAAATGGAATTAATGGAAACCCCAACAACTCTCAAGTTAACTTAGCTACCATTCCTGGAACTTCGGTTCCAGTGGCCATCAACACCATTAATCAAGGATTTCCTTCTAGCCCTGGAAACGCTAGTTATTGTTTAAATGCTAATCCTAATTATGTGTTGCACAGTGCTTGGTATGCAGGAAACAACCCTGCAATCAGCTTGACGGGTAACACCAAAAAGTTTACTGCTAAGGCGCAGGTTACATGTGGAAATGCGTATACCATTAAATTGAAGCTTGCCAATGCATCCGATCACGCTTTAAGTTCTGCTGTGTTCTTGGAAGCAAACAGTTTCACCAGTCCCACTATTGATATAGCTGCAAATCTGAACTCAGGGAACAGTTTTGTAGATAGCCAACTGGTAGAAGGGTGTAAGCCTAGTTATATGACCTTTGAAAAAAATGGAAATATCAATAAGGATATGACCATCAAATTCAACTACACCGGAAATGCAATTATGGGTGTTGATTATGCACCGTTACCTGACAGTTTGTTCATTCCAGCTGGAGTGGCAAAAGATTCGTTGAAATTTGAAGTTTACGATGACGGTATCAATGAGCCTAACGACTCTATTATTGTAGATATGCAACCTGTGTTGACCGTTTGTGCAGCCTACCCCGGTGCTAGGAATGTAATTTATTTACGAGACAAAACACCGGTAACTGCTACTTCTGTAAATGTTACCGGAAGCGATACGATTTATTGCCCAGGAGATACTGTGAGGCTGCAAGCAGCTTTTCAAGATGGCGAAGGGCTTCTTCATGGCTGGTGGGTAGACGACACACTCGCCCCATTAAATAGGCTAGTGCAACCTGCACAAACTACAACCTATCATTTTTATGCAACAGATGAATGTGGTTCTGATACAGCAAAAGATAGTGTGACCATATACTTAGTAGACTACGTGCCCATGACATTAATTGGTGATACGATTAAGATTTGTAGAGGTGATACAGTGGGTATGCTTGCGCGATATGAAGATGGTAAATCTCCTTATGATGTAATTTGGGATGACGGCACTCTTGGTGATTTCAAGCAAGCAGTTCCCCAACAAGATAGTACTTGGCATGTGTTTACGGTAAGTGATGCTTGTTTGCAATCAAAAAGCGACTCCGTCCTCGTATGGATGGCTCCAGATCCAGTTGCGGGATATACATATATGAACGACCCTGGAGTTCCCTTAAAAGTGAACTTTACCAATAACAGCGTAAATGCAATGACCTATCTATGGGATTTTGGTGATGGTACAACAAGCAATGACACTACTCCAAGCCACACTTATGATAGCCCTGCTGAATACATAGTAACACTAACCATTACCTCGCCAGATGGCTGTATTGATAGCTATACCAACATCGTTAAAGTAGAAACTGACTTTTACCTCTATGTACCAACCGCTTTTACTCCTGACGGAGACGGAATTAACGAAGAACTAACAGTTAAAGGAACTGGGTTTGAATCGTATGAAATACACATATTTAACAGATGGGGAGGCGAAGTCTTCCACAGTGAAGACATAGAAGTTTCATGGGATGGAACTTATCAAGGTAAAGCTGCTCCTCAAGGAGTTTATACCTATACCATCTTTATTCAAATGCCTTTAGGTGACATCAGCGAAAAGAAAGGAACCTTTACGCTTTATAGATAAGAACATATTTTCAGCAATAAAAAAGCCGATAAGAATCTCATCGGCTTTTTTCATTTTAAAACTTTCAGTCTTTATTCAATAATCAACTTTTCAGTGGATTGATCATTACCATTCATGATTTGGATAATGTACATCCCCGCAGGTAATGTACTTACATCCATCATCAAGTTTGTAGTACTGTAATCCACTTGTTTTTCTTCAATTACTTGACCCAGATTGTTGAGCAATGTTAAAGTTCCTTTTATGTTTTTAAGTGTGATAAATACTTCGTTGTCTGCAGGATTGGGAAACACTTTAAATTCTGGAAGAGACAATTCAGATACACCGATATTC
>JAOARK010000162.1 GCA_025210575.1 Schleiferiaceae bacterium | reverse complement strand
GAATACATCAAAGTATCGAAAAACATCCGCTTTGAAGGTGACGGTTACGGTGATGAGTGGAAGAAAGAAGCTGAAAAACGTGGGCTAAGCAATGTGCCTAAAACTCCGGACGCTTTGGATTTCTACGTGAGTGATAAAGCACTAGATATGTTCAGCACAACGGGTGTTATGAACAAAGTTGAAGTGGAAGCTAGACATGAGATCATGCTTGAAGAATACCAGAAGCGTATTCAGATTGAAGCAAGAGTATTGGGAGATTTAGCAGGAAACCACATTGTTCCAACTGCTATCCGTTACCAGAACACATTGATTGACAATGTTCAAAGGTTAAAATCTATTTTGGATTCAAAAACCTTTGATAAAGTAGCTAAGGAGCAGTTAGAAATGATCAAGGAGATCTCTACGCGCATATCAGAAATTATCTCAAATAAAGAAGCAATGATCGATGCCAGAAGAAAAGCTAACAAACTTTCTTCTGCGAAAGCAATGGCTCATGCTTATTGTGATGATATTTTACCCTACTTTGATAAGATTAGATACCATGTTGACAAGTTAGAAATCATGGTTGATGATGAAATTTGGCCGTTGCCAAAATTGAGGGAATTATTGTTTACCAAATAGTTAACAATCCCTTGTAAAAACTAATCCCCAGACAATATTCTGGGGATTTTTTTGTTATTGATATTTGGTTATTTTAGCACGATTACAGCTATATACAAACGGATAGAACTTTTATGAGAATAGTAAAGACTACTTTATTTGTTTTACTCTTGTCTTTTACCTCAACTTTAACAGCTCAAGACGCTGAAAAAAGCGAGCAGGCGCAAGAAACGGAGAAGAAGGCTAAAGCGCTTGAAAAAGCGGAAGCCTTTTATGCAGCAGAGGAGTACAGCCTTGCAAGAGCGCAGTTTCAAAAAGCATTTTCTAAAGCGAAAGACAGAAAAGAAAAGACAGCAATCACTTTCAAGATTGCTGAGTGTTACCGTCATCTAACCGATTGTAAAAATGCGGCAGCTCAATACAAAAGAGCGTACAAGATGAAGTATGGGTCAGAAGCGCAGTTGCGCTATGCTCAAATGATTATGTGTCAAGGAGAATATGAAGATGCCATCATTGAATTTCAAGCCTATGTTACCGAAGTACCTGATGATCCAAGAGGTCAGGCAGGAATTGAAAGCTGTAAGAAATCGTTGGAGTTAATGAATAACCCAAC
Organism: Schleiferiaceae bacterium; assembly: GCA_025210575.1. GTDB lineage: Bacteria > Bacteroidota > Bacteroidia > Flavobacteriales > Schleiferiaceae > JAOARK01. Next base: position 4,072 of record JAOARK010000162.1, on the reverse strand, counting down.
CCGCTATTTGGTAACGAACAAGAAAGAGTTGAATTCTAAGAATAGAGATTATGCTACTGCCTATGGTGGTAAAAGGAAAGGTGACTATTCTCAGTTGTATATTTCTTCTTCTCGCCCAGAAGCGAATAGCAAGAAAGAAAGTGGAATTACGGGTGAGAAATTCCCAGATATTTTCACAGCGGATGAAGAAAGAAAAGAAAGAAGACGCGGTAAGAAGAAATCAGCTGCACCTCAGGTAGAGCGTAAATTTTCTACTCCTTTACCTTTAAGTGAGACTGTTAATACAGGAGACGGTGAAGCAGCAGTTTGCTTTGATAGCCGAAGAAAATCAATGTATTTTACACGTTGTATTAAAGAAAAGAACAACTCATTTGGATGTTCTATTTGGGTAACCAAACAAATCGGTCAAGATTGGCAAACTCCTGAAAAGGTTGTTTTAACAAGTGATTCTTCTAAATCGGTTGGTCACCCCAATCTTTCACCAGACGATCAGATCCTTTATTTCTCGGGCGACTTAGATGGAACAAAAGGAAAGAAGGATCTTTGGATGACCACTTTTGATAGAAGAAGAAAAGCCTGGAAAGAACCAGTTAACTTAGGTAACATCGTAAATACAAAGGGTAACGAATTATTTCCATTTGCGCATGACGATGGTTACTTGTATTTCGCTTCTGATATGCACCCTGGTTTTGGAGGTTTAGACATTCATAGAGTAAAGTTGAATGAAGAAGGTATGCCTACCGGTGAAGTTGAGAACATGGGTTATCCTATCAATACTAACGCTCAAGATTTTGCTATTATTTGGGAGGATGGAGATGCAGCTATGGGTTATCTAAGTTCTGATAGAGCAGAGGCTGGAAACGATGATATCTATAGTGTTTACTTGGTTCCGTTAAAGTTTACTCTTGATGGTGTAATTGCAAGTACAAAAGATGGTACACCTGTGCCAATGGCTTCTGTAAAACTTACGGGTTCTGATGGTTCTACAACCACCGTTACTGCAGATGAGAAAGGATACTATAAGTTTGAAAAAGAGGCATTAGCTGAGAACACGACTTACAAGATCACGATTAGTAAGAAGAAATTCTATACCAATGAATATGATGCTACAACTATCGGTGTTCCAGTAAATGCGTTTGAATTCATTCCTTCAGAGAACATATTTGTTCATGGATTGAAGCTGAATATGCAGATGGATCCGATCAACATTCCAATTGTACTTCCAAACGTACTATTTGATGTAGGTAAATGGGATTTGAAACCTGAGTCGATGGTTGCATTAGATACTGTTGTTCAGATTTTGGAGCGCAACCCGAACATTGTAGTAGAGCTTCGTTCTCACACGGATTATACAGATACAAAGGAAAGAAACCAGATTCTATCTCAGCACAGAGCTGATACTTGTGTGGCTTACTTGATCTCAAAAGGTATTGAACAAGAAAGATTAGTTGCTGTTGGTAAAGGTGAAGATGAGCCAAGAACAATTGATGAAGAATACATTAACAGACAGTTCTATGCTTACGATCAGTTTGAAGCAGGAACCGTTTTATCTGAAGCTTGGATTAAGAGACAGTCTGGTGATAAGCAAAAAATGGCCAACCAGATCAACAGACGTACGGACATGAAAGTGTTGAGAGACGACTATGAGCCTGGTGTTAAACCTGGAGCTGAAGCTGGTACTGGTGATAAGAAGAAAGAAGAGGAAATTGTTCCTGAATTCTATACTTGTAAAGCAAGAGACAACTTTGCGAAGATTGCGAAAGCAAACGGTATCTCTTTGGTTGACTTGAAGAAAATGAACGGTGGTTTAAGAGGTGTTCGTCCTTTTGAAGGTCTCATCTTGAAGGTGACTAAAGGAGCGGATTACTCTGACTTTGATAATTCTCACTACCAGGTACAAAGAGGAGATACTTATGCTAAGATTTCTTCTAAAACTAAAGTGAGCCGTAAAGAGCTTAAAGAGTTGAATTCTGATATTAAAGAAAAAGACTTTAAACCAGGTATGTACGTTAAGATTAAGTAGATACTTTAAATATTATTTACTGCCTCCCAACCTTGTGTTTGGAGGCAGTTTTATTTTATAATGGGTGTGAATTTTTGGCCCATTCAAAACATTATTTTTGCGCCATGGAAAAGAGTTCTCGTTACGCGGGTCGCGGAGTATCTTCTGGAAAAGAAGAAGTTCATAAAGCAATTAAAAAAGTTGACAAGGGGTTGTTCCCAAAGGCATTCTGCAAAATCGTACCAGATTATCTCAGTGGAGATGAAGAGTACTGTTTAGTTATGCACGCAGATGGAGCCGGAACCAAATCTTCTTTGGCTTATGCTTATTGGAAAGAAACAGGAGATCTATCTGTTTGGAAAGGAATTGCCCAAGATGCACTGGTAATGAATTTAGATGATTTATTGTGCGTAGGTGCAACTGGACCTATTATGATGAGCTCAACTATTGGTCGCAACAAGAACCTTATTTCTGGCGATGTATTGAGTGCTATAATTAATGGTAACGAAGAGCTTCTAGAAGAGTTCAATAAGTTTGGAGTAGAAGTTATTTCTACAGGAGGTGAGACTGCCGATGTTGGAGATCTCGTTAGAACCATTATTGTTGATACTACTGTAGTAGCCAGAATGAAGCGCAGCGAAGTAATTGATAATGCAAACATCCAAGCAGGTGATGTGATTGTTGGACTGGCTTCTTATGGTCAGTCTGAATATGAAACGGAATACAATGGTGGTATGGGAAGCAACGGGTTGACCTCTGCGCGTCATGACGTTTTTAATAAGCTTATCGCTGAAAAGTATCCTGAAACTTTCGATCCGAATGTTCCAAAAGATCTGGTTTATACAGGAGCGTTAGCTTTAACCGAAGAAGTGGATGGTGTGCCTGTTGATGCTGGCAAATTAGTGTTATCACCAACAAGAACGTATGCACCAATAATCAAGAAAGTATTAGACACCTGCCGCGAGGATATTCATGGAATGGTGCATTGTAGTGGTGGTGGTCAAACCAAAGTGTTGCACTTTACAGAGGGAGTAAATATCGTAAAGGATAATATGTTCCAAACTCCACCACTATTCAAATTGATTCAACAGCAAAGTGAAACGAGCTGGGAAGAAATGTACCAGGTTTTCAACATGGGACATCGTATGGAATTATATATGAATGAGCCTTCTGCAAAAGATGTAATTGCCATTGCAGAAGAATTAGGCGTGAAAGCTCAGATTATTGGTAGAGTAGAAAGCAGTGATGCAGGAACCAATCTTACGATCATTAGTGATCACGGTACATTTAAATACGCTAAATAAAAGAGAATGGAAGAGAAGATTCATGCGATAAAGCAACGCTTTAACGAGGTGAATGACCTTATCATTCAACCTGACGTGATTGCTGATGCTAAGCGTTATATAAAGCTAAATCAAGAATACAAGGAGCTCAAGAACATAATCGATAGGGGAGACATTTATTTGAATTTAATTGCCAACATAGATGAGGCAAAAGAGATTCTTAAAAATGAAAAGGACCCAGAAATGAAAGAAATGGCCAAGATGGAACTCGAAGAAAGCGAGCCCAAATTGGTTGAAATAGAAGAGGAGATTAAGATTCTTCTTATCCCAAAAGACCCAGAAGATTCAAAGAATGCGGTCATGGAAATAAGAGCTGGTGCAGGTGGAGATGAAGCTGGTATTTTTGCTGGTGACCTATTCAACATGTATATGCGCTACTTTGAAAAGCAAGGGTATAAAACTGAATTATTGACCATGAATCATGCATCGCATGGTGGTTACAAAGAGGTATCTGTAAGCATTGAAGGCGAGAATATTTTTGGAAACTTGAAATTCGAATCGGGTGTACATCGCGTACAGCGTGTTCCTGCTACAGAATCTCAAGGTAGGGTTCACACTTCTGCAGCTTCTGTTGCGGTTTTACCCGAGGCTGAAGATGTAGATATCCAATTAGATATGAAGGATGTAAGGCGTGATACCTATCGAGCTCAAGGTGCAGGAGGTCAGCACGTAAACAAAACGGAGTCTGCAGTGCGATTAACCCACATACCTACCAACACTGTTGTTG
>JAOARK010000161.1 GCA_025210575.1 Schleiferiaceae bacterium | reverse complement strand
TGATGTGTAAACGAAACTTCAATTACATGTGCAATCTGTTGAGCGAATAGTGTAGTTCCTTTTAGTTTTATTCTTTGCTCTTTTCTACCTTCAATGGGTCCAAGACGAGCAGTGTTTCTACCACACGAACATGGTTCTGAATAAAGCCTGGCCAAGTCACCTGTTCTGTATCTAAGAAGAGGTGTGCCTTCCATTTGCAAAGGGGTAACGGTTACTTCACCTAATTCTCCAGTGGCAACTTCGTTTCCGTTTTCATCCAATATTTCTACAACCATTAATTCTGGCAAGACATGTCCCCCTTGATGCGCTGAACATTCAGTAAATGCAGTTGCCATTTCTGTAGAGGCGTAGGTACTTCGAAGATCAACATTCCATTCATTAAGTATTTTTTTACTCAGATGATTAGGGTTGAACGATGAGTCTCTAATCGGTTCGCCAATGCAAATAATATGGTTAAGGTTTTTGGGCTGTTCAATGGTCTCTGCCAATTTGAGGAGGAAAGAAGGCACCGCAATTAGCGCATCAGGTTGAAACTCGGCAATATTCTCTTGCTGGAATTTCATTGAGCTATGTCCAGTGCGTATAGTTGTTGCGCCTATCTCAGTTAAGCCTAAGTAATAAGCTATACCTGCCATAAAGCGTTTGTCTAAAGTCGTTGTGAGTTGAACAGTGTGATTCGCATTTATGCCGGCTATCTCCAGAGAGCGAGCCTCGTTATAGGCCAGTCGTTTTAGATCACTTTTTGTTAAACCTATTTTAATAGGTTTAGAAGTAGTTCCTGAAGTAGTTACAAACTCTACAATCTCTTTTTTTTCTGAAGCAAAAAATGCAAGATTATTTTTTTGAATGTCTTTTTTCGAGGTTGTGGGGATTGATTTGAGATCTTCCCAACGGTTTAATGCTTGGTCTTTTAAAGTTTGTTGGTAATAAGGTGACTTGTTCTTCAGTAGATTAAAATGTTGAACAAGCAATTTGAATTGTAAATGCTGAATGTCTTCAACACTTCTAAAGTCTGTATTCTTTCCAAATTCGAACTTCATATGCTACTCTACAATGACTACGGCTACGGCAGTAGTGTTGGTATGACTTATAGATAAATGGATGGATTGATAACCCTGTTGCTCAAAGTGAGTAAGTGTTTTGCCATGGAGCTTAACTGATGGTTGCCCCAAGCTATTCTTCACGATTTCAATCTCTTTAAACTCAGCATGCTCAGACCACCCTAGTCCAACGGCTTTCATGTAGGCCTCTTTTGCAGCAAATCTAGACGCCAAGAATTCACCTTTGTTTTTCTTTTCCTGCAATTCTGAGATCTCACTTGAAGTGAAAGCAACTTCAATAAATCCTTTTTTGCTTTGTTTTTGTTCAAGCCTATCAATTTCTGCAATATCGATGCCTATTCCTCTCATTCCGTTTTTCTTTCCTTGATTAGATCGATATCGCTTTTATAGGCAATGGGTTTCTCTAAAGCTTTGGTGTAGTAGGTGTTTGCTTTTGATTGATTCTCTTTCAAAAAATAATAATGCCCAACTAAAGCGTAGGGCTCATAATAGTAAGGGTTGAGATCAATAAAGTGACTTAAAAACTCTTCGGAATATGTTGTGTCTGATTCCTTGCTCAAGTTTTGTTTAAAAAGAGCAGCTAGTTTCTTGTATTTTTTGAAATCACTAAAATCACTCGAAGTAGAAAAATTGGATGGCTGAATAGCAAGTGAATCAATAGCTATCGATTCTTTTGGGTTGTGGTCTCCCATCTGTGCTATTTTGGAAAAATCATAACAACTAAATGTTCCTTCCTGAAATGGCGTACTCGAGATATAGAACTGGTTTTTATAGTAATCGAAGATGATGGAGTGATGGGCAAGTAATTGGTTGATGGCCATTGGGTTTCCAAAACCAATATTCTCATTGTCTGGACCTTTTTTAGCTCGCAACATCTTGGCCATTTTTGTTGGTGATAATTCAGAAGATGAGCTATCTATCATGCTTTTCATTTTTGCAAACCTGAAATCAGAATCAGCATTTAGACGGTGATCTTTGTTGAGTTGACTGTCTTTTAGACTGTCTGATTGATAATGGTTCGTGGCGATAAGAGAATTGCTATCAGAATAATAAATGAAAGTCTTTCCTGGACTTTTTTCAATGATGGCTGCCTTCCCATCTTTTTTTGATCCAATGGTAAATGATTCAGAAACAAAGACATCATATTTTTTAGCAATGGCGAGAGCCTCATCCATTGTTGAAGCATATTGTAAAATATCTCGACTAATGATCGAAACCGGTGTTGATGAGCTTGTAGGCCAATCCGCAGGAAGTGCGTTAAGAGTGATGCTTAACCCAGCTTCATTTATTCCAGATACCACCCCACAAAACCCACCCCATGTTACACTGCTATAGCTATAACCCGAAGTAGGATTACAAAAAAGAATGATCTTGTTTTGAGCAAAGTCATCTCCAAAATAGAAGTCGAAATTTCTGCCTAGTATGAAACTAGAATCTTGATCGGTTAAAGACCATTTGGCTCCAGCCGAACAACCAACTAAGTTCATGTTTTGAGCCATATGGCCAATATCATGTGCAGCATGGTAATTCAATATGCGATTGAATTTTGGCCCAATGTTATCATAGGCGTCAGAAAAACTTTGAGAAACACCATAAATTTCCTGTAGATATTCATTGGGGATTGTTTCAGGAAGATTTCTATTAAACCAAGCGATTCCGTTCAACATCAATTTTTGCTTGAGTTTGCCCGGTAAGTGTTTTTCTATTTCTGCAATAAAAACTTCTTCTTGTTTCTGTAGCAACGTACGTTGTAACTTCCCTATAATTAGCCCTCTTTCATAGGGGTCTCCCTCTACATAGCACTCCCAGTTACCTTGTTCGTTCAGTCGTAGCCAGTTTTTACCCAATTTAAACGTGGTGCTATCTAATGCAACGGGGTCTTCAATAATTAGATCTGGATTTTTTAATTCAGGGGCATCATAAGTAACCTTATGAATAAAGGCGAATCGTCCAATTAAAATTAGACCAACAATTATCAATAAATACTTTGTTCTCTTCTTCAAGTTCCGCCTGCAATTTCAGAGGTGCGAAAATAGAATTTCTAGCATTTCTGGATTATGTTTGCTTCTTATTAAATACATCATTTATCATGCGATCTTTCCTTTCCATTCTTGCCTTTGTTTTTGTAGTCGTTAATGTTCAGGCTCAGAGCTTTAAGCGTTATTATCAAAAAAGTGAAAAAACCTATTTGGGTATTGATTACACAGCTGCCAGATTTGTTGGAGCAGAAGGGTTTCCAACACCTAGTGATTTACCAAAATTGATGAATGCTTGGAATGAATTTGTGAAGACCGAGCCTTCAAAATACAATGTTCCAGAGACATTTATGGATGGAAAAATTGAGATCGACTTAAGTCATGCTCAAAAGGCGAACGATAAGATAGATGTTTACAATGTAGTACAAGAAGATAACCACACTATTGATAAAGACAAAGCGGCTGAAGTTGCCTTGGGTTATAATTTTGATGGGATGTCTGGCTTGGCTTTTCTATTTGTGGCAGAATGCTATAACAAGAAATATTTGGCAGGTAGCTACTACCTTGTAATGGTAGATGCAGAAACAAAAGAAGTTATATACAACGAAAGATATGTAACCAAGCCAAAGGGATTTGGATTAAAGAATTTCTGGGCACGCACGCTCAACCTGATGTTGAAGGAAGTAAATAAGGATTTAAAGAAGAGGTTGAAGTAAATAAGAGTGTTAAAATTTGATGTTGTTGTATTTGGCGCTGGACCAGCAGGTACTGTGGCGTCAAGTTATTTGGCAAGAAAAGGGTTCAATGTTCTAGTTCTAGAGAGAGCTAGTTTTCCTCGATTCGTGATTGGAGAAAGTCTTTTACCGTCATGTATGGATGACTTTAATGAGGCGGGCTTGTTAGAAGGGATCGATCAGTCAAAGTATCAGATAAAATATGGCGCAACATTCGTTAGCGGGGAAAAGAAATGTTCTTTTTCTTTTGACGAACAGTACAGCGAATCGTGGTCTTACACCTATCAAGTAGAGCGTGCTAAACTTGATATGGATTTGGCACAGCAAGCCATTAAGAATGGTGTGGAAATTCGTTTTCAGTCAGAAGTGAAAAGCGTTGATGCCAAAGAATCTCAGCAGATTACCCATTTTGAGAATGCAAAAGGAGAACAAGAGTCAGTAGAATCTAGGTATATCATTGATGCGAGTGGTTACGGTCGTGTATTACCACGATTATTTGATTTAGAAAAACCCTCGAGTATGGCCGCTCGAACTGCTGTTTTTTCGCATTTCAATGATGCAGGCAATTCTCAAGTAGACCGAAACAAAATTGAGGTTCATGTTGTTGATGAAAGCAATGCTTGGTTGTGGTTAATTCCTTTGGCTAACGACTGCGTTTCTGTTGGAATGGTCTCTAGTCTCGAGAAGGCTAATGAATTTCAATTAAATGAAAGTGACAACTTCGTTGGCTTTCTAAAGAATTTCAAAGGAATTGAGAAACGTTTTAAAAAAACCGAAGCGTTGCGTGCAGTGGATCAATTGTCCGGGTTTTCAGTGGCTGTTAAAAAGAAATATGGCGAAGGATATGTTCTGTGCGGCAATTCAACAGAATTTTTAGACCCTATTTTTTCATCAGGTGTTGCACTAGCAACCAAATCAGCGTTACTCGCGGCAAAGGCTTTAGAAAGAAAACTTACTGGAGAACAAGTGGATTGGAGCCTGGAATACGAGATGCCCATTTCAGAAAGTATCGATGTTTTTAGATCTTATATAAAAGCCTGGTATGAAGGAGACTTACAAAAAGTTTTCTTTGCCGAAAAAATAGACCCAACCATCAAGAATCAAATTTGCTCAGTTTTGGCTGGACATGTAAGAGACACAACAAACCCATTTGTTAAAAAACACAAAACCATTATTAAGACTTTGGCTAAGGTATTGGAGATTCAAAACAGAAAGTGAAAAATTAAATGATTAAAACTACAACCAAAGAAACATTAGATGCAAAGTCTGAGGCGCAAAGATTGTCTTTTGCACCTGTTGTGTTTCAAACCATCCATTGCTTAATAAAGTTCAATGTTTTGGAGGTATTGCATGCAAACAGAAAACAAGGGATTGGCAAAGATGGATTATTGCAAGAGGTAAATATTTCTGATTATGGTCTAGGTGTTTTACTCGAAATGGGCTTGCTCGCAGATATTGTAAAATTCGAAGACGACAAATATCACTTAACCAAAGTTGGATACTTTCTTCTGAAGGATCCGATGACCAAGGCGAACTTTGATTTTGTGAGAGATGTTTGCTACCAAGGGTTATTCTATTTAGATGATTCTATAGAAAAAGGTAAACCTGAAGGGCTTAAAGTATTTGGCGAGTGGCCAACAATTTATGAAGGTCTTTCTCAGCTTCCTCCAAAGATTCAGGATTCCTGGTTTAAGTTCGATCATTTTTATTCTGATGACTCTTTTAGAGATGCATTAAAGATTGTTTTTGAAAATGGACCGAAGCATATTCTTGATGTAGGCGGAAATACAGGAAAGTTTACGCGAAAATGCTGCGAGTACGACAGCAATGTACAGGTGAGTATCTTGGACTTGCCGGGCCAACTTAAAATGGCAGCCGAAAATATTGAAGAATGGGGCTACACTAAAAGAGTAAACTTTGTTCCAACAAATGTGCTAAGTCCCGAATTGCCTTTTCCAAATGGTGATGCAATTTGGATGAGTCAATTTCTAGACTGCTTTTCTAAAGAGCAAGTGGTTTCAATTCTGAGCCATGCAAAAAAGAGCATGACTAAAGCCACTGACCTGTATATCATGGAGACTTTTTGGGATAATCAAGAGTTTGATGCTGCTGGTTTCTCTGTGGCCGCTACGTCTTTATATTTTACTGCAATGGCCAATGGAAATAGCAAGATGTATGGTTTAGAAGAGTTTGAGCAATTGGTTGAGGATGCCGGTTTGGAAGTTGTTAAGCGTCATGCAATTGTTGGCATAAGCCACACTATTTTACATTGTAAGTTGGCTTAATATGGCCTAAGTGTCATAATGACATTAGAAGATTTTTCAAGTTGCTTTTCAATTCTTAGCTCCATGTCATTGGCTTTTGCCCAATCAGCAATGAATGGGTAATCAAAAAAGTGAAGCGCATTAGTGGTCTTGTTGAACTTCACAATTTCTGTTGACCATTTTTCAGAACGCTTAGTCCATTGATGTTGATCGTTGTTCTTTCGTAAACCATCCTTGATAATTAAAACTCCCGATTCGCTTAAGGCGGATTTACAATCATTCAATACACTCACTTGTTTTTCTGGAGTTAAATAGTGAAGTACATCAGAGATAACAATGGCATCTGCATCATGCATTTCAATTTCTGCAATATCCTTTGATGCAAAATGAATATTTTCTTGTTTTAAATGGCTGTTCGCTGCAATGCTTATTTTTTCATCATCGTAGTCAAAGCCATGAATTAAACGTGAATTGTTGCGGAGGAGTAAATAGTAACTTAAAAAGCCATAACCGCAACCTAGATCATAAATTCTTGAACGATCATTACCAATGAGTTGGTCTATCAACACAAAGTTCTCACTTTCAAATAGATATTTAATTCTAAAGTACCATTCTAATTTGGGCCCTTTATATATGTATGAATTCAATAGTGGATGAAAGAGTTGATCCGGATCGTTTGCTTCGTTTTGAAAAAGCTCTAATTCTTTCTTGTAGAATTTAGAGATGTTTTTGGTTCGTTCTTTATAAGTCTCACCATAACTCGTGTCGTTGTGCTTTATTCTAGGTAACACCTTTAAGTTTAATGGACTGCTCTTTACATTGTATTCGCTTTTAGGCAAAGAATATTGTAACCCATGCAATAATATGGGGGTGATATCTAATTTTAATTTTTCACTAATGAAGAATGCTCCTTTGTGAAACCTTCTGAGTTTCCCGTCCACAGATCTATGTCCCTCTGGAAAAATAAGAATGGAATATCCTCGGCTAACCGCGTCTTCTATTGTGGGTAGGTTTTCTTCAACAGAAGTAAACGCTGGGATGTAATCTGC
>JAOARK010000160.1 GCA_025210575.1 Schleiferiaceae bacterium | reverse complement strand
TTCTGGATATTTCTAGGCATTGTTTTAGCAGGCTATTCAGTGGTTTACAAGAGTAACCCTGTTAGAAACGCCTATTTATTCTTTGTTAGTCTCTTCTTTTATTACAAGACCAGCGGATTTTATTTCATCATTCTATTGTTCTCAACACTTGCGGATTTTATAATTGGCAAGCAGATCTACAGAACAAAAGCAGAAAATGGAAGAAAGCTCTGGTTAGTGGCAAGTATAGTAGTGAACTTGTCAATACTCGTCTTTTTTAAGTACGCGTATTTCTTTGCCGACTTTATAAATGATGCTTTTGGGGTAGAAATCACCGTTTACAATTATTTTGCTTGGGCTACTAATCAAGTGATTGGCACAGACTTTATCTGGGAGAAAATAGCACTACCTGTAGGAATCTCATTTTTCACCTTTCAGACGATCAGCTACAGCGTTGATATTTACAGAGGGCACATTAAACCTGTTAAGTCTATATTAGATTTTGGCTTTTATGTGTCGTTCTTCCCTCAATTGGTTGCAGGGCCTATTGTTAGAGCAGCAGACTTTATTCCACAACTTTACAAGAAGTATAGTCTTACTAAAGAAGAATTTGGTATGGGACTGTTCTGGATCTTGAATGGTCTGGTCAAAAAAATGTTCTTGGCAGATTATGTGGCGGTGAACTTCGTAGATCGGGTATTTGCGAATCCTGCGAGCTATTCTGGATTTGAAAGTGTGATGGCACTTTTTGGTTATACACTTCAGGTGTATGCTGATTTCTCAGGATACACGGATATTGCAATAGGCGTAGCGTTGTGGATGGGTTTTAGACTGCCGGTAAACTTCAATTCACCCTATAAAGCTACAAGTGTATCAGATTTTTGGCGCAGATGGCATATTTCTCTTTCTTCATGGTTAAGAGATTATTTGTACATCCCGATGGGTGGAAATAGAGGTGGTTCATTTTTCTCATGGTTCATGATGGGTATTATCATCTTCTTTGTTTCTCTTTTGGCCAATACCTGGATGGTACCAATAGGTATTGCAGGTGTGGTTGCGGCAGTGGCGGTAGCAACCAGGTTATCTTATAAGTTCAACAATTGGATAAGCACTAATGTTAACCTTATGTTGACCATGCTTTGGGGTGGCTTATGGCATGGTGCAAGCTGGAATTTTGTAGTCTGGGGAGGCTTGAACGGACTTGGGCTTGTGGTGTATAAACTATGGAAAAAGGTTAGCCCTTGGGCAGATAGAAGCAAATGGTATAACCGTGCGATAGGAATTTTTATCACTTTGTGTTTTATCACTTTTACACGAACGTGGTTTAGATCTAATTCCTGGGAAGGGGCAAAGACAATGCTTTACCAAATAGTTAATAATTTTAAACCGGAGATAATCCCTGATGTTATAGTAGCGTTCAATAAAGTATTCATAGTCATGTTGTTAGGTTTTTTAATTCATTGGATTCCATCAACAATTAAAGAAAAGTATAGAAAGGCATTTAGCACTGCTCCTGTGGCATTGCAAATTTTAGTGGCTTTAGGAAGTATTTTCTTTGTTTACCAAATTGTATCTTCAGACCTTCAACCTTTTATTTACTTTGATTTCTAAGCTCAAGTCTTTTGCTTTTTATCTATTTATTGCTCTAGGAGCTTTTTCTTGTCATCAAGAGTTGAATGGTCCTTTGCAAGCCAATCGTAAACTCTTGCTAACGATTAAAGAAAACAACCTTGACGATTATTTGGCTTCAATGTCTGATGAACTAATGTTTCGTGTTGGAGAAGAAAGATTGGAAGAAATGCTTTTAATGCAGTTTCAGAGATCTAAATTTTTGATGGCTAAATATCCAGATATGGATAGCTATGTTATTGAACATTCGGAACGTTTTGTAAATGAACCAGGTGCGGCTGAATTGGTCGATCTGGTTGAAACTATTGTAGATTCGATTGAGTTTAATGAAGTTTATTACAAAAGCTACATTTCTTTTAGCTTCATAAATGAAAATGATACCTATAAAATAAAATCCCTACAGGTGATGGATGCCGAGGAGACCATAATGGTTCAAAAACATATCAAGAATTTGGCAGAAGAAAAACCCTGCGAACCCGATTGTCCATTTCACGATAGAGAAGAGAGCTATCCAGACCCTGTTCCCGAAGACGAATAACCTCTTTACAAGGAAACGGATGCAACCAAGTCTGGAGATTTATCTGTGTAGACTTTATAATATTCGTAATACTTCTGAATATCCTTTACGTAATGCACAGGCTCTTTACCACGGCAATAACCGTGCTTTACAACAGGGTCTCTATAATATGCTGGCTTTGATTTATAAAGTAGCATCAACTCCACGTTGTCATTCCAAACATGAGGATCAAACCCATTTTTTTCGGCAAGATTCATAGCATCGAGAACATGCCCTGGACCGGCATTATATGAAGCGAGTATGTATTCTTTATGACTTATGGTATCGGGTAAATGCTTAGACCAAAAATGCTCTAACCATTGTAAAAATCTGGTGCCCGCAATGATGTTGTATTCAGGAATAAATAACTGCTCTTGGGTAACCCCAAATCTCCCAGCGGTTGTAGGTAGCACTTGCATTAATCCTTGTGCTCCAAATGGTGAGTGGGCATGACTGTTAAATCGGGATTCCCTTCTGATGAGAGAAGCTAATAGGCGCCAATCCCATTCTATTTGGTTTGCATATTTCTGAATTAATGGATCATATGGGGTTAGCTCACCTGTTTTTAAATCAGAAATGTGGTTTTGCAAGTACTTCACCTCACTACTGGTGTATTTAAAGTACTTGTTGTAAATCATATTCCAACGGGTAGAACCTCTGTTTTCTTCTTGCCATTGGTTGATCATTTCGAGCAATCGTGCATTGTCTTTTTTTACTGCCCAGGCAATATTCTGGCTTAAACTGATGGGGGTAGAAATGTGCAGATTAGGGTAGATCTTTTTGTAGATCGATGCAATATTTTCATCCAAAATGGTAAAATCATACTTTCCTTCTGCTACTTCAGCAATAAGGTCATCAATGCCCTCTTCTGGATCTATCGCCACTATATTCACATTCATTCCATTACTGTTCACATAGTTTTTTAATTGAGTCATGTAAGAAGTGTTATTGTGAACATGTACAGTTCTTCCTTCAAGATCTAGGGCATCATTTACAATTCTCTTTTTAATTTTTGATGAGGACATGCGTTTATAGCCTTCGGGCAAACGCTGAATTAAAACCTGCCTCGTTCGCAGTATGGGATTCGAAAAGGAAACAAAGTTCTTTCGTTCTCCTGTTACCGTAATGTTTGCAGCTAAAATATCAGCCGAACCATCCGTTAAGCTATCAAACAATTGATCCATGTTGTGAACCATTCTGATATCGAGTTCAAGATCATGGTCTTTGCAAAACAAGCTAAGCATTTCATATTCAAACCCTCTGGGGTAACCCTTGTTAATGTAATAGCTTGTTACACTATTTTCAAGCAATGCAACAAGTTTGCCTGGAGTTTGTGTGGGTGGTAATTCTACTTGTTTTGTGGGAGGTACTTCAACTTCAGTACGGTTTTCCTTTTCAGAGGAACATGAAATGAAGAGCACAATACACAGAAAATAGTGGAGTAGAATTTTCATGAGTTACGAATATTGAAAAAATTAAGGAAAAGTGAAAACCATAAAGGCTTATTATATTTAGCTTTATCAACAAACCATGATGGTCTAGTGAAACTTAAGCTATTTACTTTCTTCCTTTTCCTCTCTATTTTCTGCTTTTCTCAGAAAGACAGTTTGATAGATTATCAATCTAAATTGACACTCAAATACATTACAAAAGGAGAAATTGATAATGCGAATCTCTATTCTGACAGTATTATTAATCAGCTTCAAAGCAAGAATGATACTGTTGGCATCCTTACATGGTTGAGTAAAAAAGGGAACAAAGAGAACTATGTGGGCTATGTAGATAATGCCAAACTCACTTTCACCCAAGGTCTACAATTGGCCACGAGAATTAACGATGTTAAATGGCGGTGTACATTTTTATTGGGGTTAAACGGAATTTATAGGTTTAAAGAAGAACCTGGTCAATCCTCAAAACTCATTCAAGAAGCATTGGTTCTGGCTAAGTCATCAAATGACCCTAAACTACTGGTACAGGTTTATAAAGCTTATGCCGTAATGGCTTTTGAGAATAAGCAAAGAGAAAAGAGTGAGATATATTTAGATAGTGCACTTGCTATATGTATCAAGCATGGTTTAATTAATCAAGAAGCAGGAATTTATGCTGCAAATGGACGGAAACTATCGAACTCTAAAGCCACAGCAAGAGAAGCCATTGGATGGTTGCAAAAATCGTTGAAAGTCCAAAACTCAACTGGATTAGAACCTTGGACCCATGGGATTCATCAAAGCTTTGGAATTGCGTATCATTCCCTTGAGATGTATGATTCATCACTGTATCACTATGGCCTTTCATTAAAATTTAAACGTCAGAATGGGAATAATCAAGGAACCGTTTTTGCCCTCATAAGAACTGGAGATGTTTATTTGGCCTTGGGCAATACAACACGGGCTAAAGAACTTTACAACGAGGGGCTGCAATTGGCCCTAAAGATTAATCGACCAAGAAGTACGAGCAGCGTTTCCTATAATCTATATGAGATTTATAAAAAAGAAGGAAATTATGTCAAAGCTCTTGAAATGTTTGAGATTCATAAGGTGAATAGCGATGAAACTAAAAACGAGCTTTATAAAAGAAAGTCGATTCAACAAGAATATGAGGTTACTTATGCCCAACAAGCTCTTTCTGATAGTTTGCAAGCCGCAAAAGAAAAGCACAATTTACAGCTGATCCATCAAGAAGAAATCAACAATAAAAACAAAACTCGAAATCAATTATTGATTGCAGGAATTGTCTTTTTATTACTCGCTGGAGGAGGATGGAGTAGGGCAAATTTTATAAAAAAGGCCAATGCGAGACTTGAAATAGAACGCAATAAAGCTGAAGAAAGTGAGCGATTCAAACAGCGTTTTTTAGCCAATATGAGCCATGAGATTCGCACTCCAATGAATGCGGTATTAGGTATGGCCAACTTAACGCTTGATACAGATTTAAACGAAAAACAAGAGGTCTATGTAAATGCTATTAAGTCATCATCAGAAAATTTATTAGTGGTAATCAATGACATTCTAGATCTAAGCAAATTAGAATTAGGGCGATTAGAATTTGAATCTATACCCTTTAGGATTACGGACACATTTAAAGATTTAGATACGACATTAAGATTTAAAGCTGAGGCGAAAAAATTATCGTTTCAAACGCATATTCCAGATGAGCTTGAAAAAGTGTTTATTGGAGATCCTTCACGTTTACATCAGATATTAGTGAACCTTACGAGTAACGCCATTAAGTTTACAGATAATGGAGGCGTGGATGTTTCTGTCATCCGGGTTGAAGACTATCTTCAATTTGAGATCAGGGATACTGGAATTGGGATTCCGAAAAATAAAGCCGACAATTTGTTTAAAGCTTTTGAACAATTGGATAGCAGTATTGCCAGAAAGTATGGTGGAACAGGGCTTGGGCTTTCAATCTCGAAGTTTTTGGTTGAACAGCAAGGAGGAAAAATATGGGTAAAGAGTGAAGAAGGCAGAGGGTCAAGCTTCTTCTTTCATATTAAATGTGAAGTGGGAACTGAAAAAGACCTGGAGAGGCTTTCAGAAATTGAAGAAGTTGATGTAGAAAAGTTAAAGGGTATAAGGATATTAATTGCAGAAGATCATCCTTTGAACCAGATTGTCATCTTCGATACTTTAAAGAACTTAATTCCTGATGTACATGTTGAGCTGGTGAACAATGGGCTTGAAGTAATTAAAAAAGCAGAATCAATGGATTTTGATTTAATATTGATGGACGTTAATATGCCTGAATTAGATGGTTTAAGTGCAACACGAAAGTTGAGAAACTCGACTAATCAAAAACTCCACAAAATTCCAGTGATTGCCTTAACTGCGAGCGTGCTCAATTCTGAAATACAGAAGTGTTTAGATGCTGGAATGAATGGGTCTGTTCCGAAGCCATTTAAACGAGAAGAGTTATTGAAAGAACTTTTAAAATGGGTATAAACAGAAAAAGGGCGCTAACACCCTTTTTCCTATCTAAAAATTGAATACCCTATTAAGGAGCATTCAGCTTGGCTTGCAGTTCCTTTAATAATTTCTGTTGTTGATTTATAATCTCTTGTTGTTCATGGATGATGCGAGTTAATTCCTCTTGATTCTCACTTAGTTCTTGTACGGATTTTACCAGCGGCACAACAAACTCGGCATAGCTTAGCCCGTATAACTCATTGGTATTTTTAGGTATTTTTATTCCACTGAAATTATAGCCTGTGGCATTTGCAGCTTGCTCTACTTCTTGCGCAATAAATCCACTAAATTGAATTTTCTCCAAATTGTATTTACCGTTATAATCACTGAGATCGATAACTCCCAATAACTCGTTTTGCTTGTCTATATCAAAGTTGTAGGTAACTGGGCGCAATTGATTTATAAACTCTAGTCCTGCTACATTTTCCTGAATGTTATTCTTTATTCGTCCATCGCTATAAGTAGTAAACGCTACCTGACCTTTAATTTCTGTAATTGAAGAATTTCCTAAATGGATTTGATTAGAACCTGAAATAGAAGCGTTGTATCCAAAAGCGGCTGAGTTGTTGTAATTAGAGCCTCCCAGAAATGCATTATAACCACATGCAGTGTTATGAGTTCCAGTTGTATTTCCTTTTAATGAATTGCCCCCGAATGCAACATTTTCGTTACCAGTAGTATTAAAATGCAAAGCGTATGGCCCAGAGGCCGTATTTCTTGAACCTGAAGTATTCGCATATAAAGATCTTTGCCCAGAGGCGGTGTTTCCCATTCCATTCACATTAGAATACAGGGCATGGAAACCAACAGCTGTATTTCTTTCGCCTAAGGAATTAGAATAGAGCGTTTGGTATCCTATTGCAACATTTTTCCAGCCAGATACCAGTGAATGCAATGCATTACTTCCTAATCCAACATTTTGGTACCCAGTAGTGTTGTTATGGAGAGTCGAATCCCCAATGGCAACATTTTGATCTCCGGAGGTATTGTTATATAGGGAGGATTCACCCATTGCCACATTGGTGCTACCTATTGTATTAGAATACATAGAATGATTTCCAATTGCGGTATTATGATTACCTGAAGTGTTTTTCCATAAAGACAAATTACCATAGGCTGAATTGTAATTCCCGTTGATGTTTTCTCTCATGGCTTGATTTCCAGTAGCGGTATTGCTGCTTCCTACTGTGTTGAATAGCAAGGCATTTTTTCCATAACCGGCATTGTAGTTTCCAGTAGTATTAAAATTCAATGAACCCGCACCATGGCCAGAGTTAGATTGCCCGGTAGTGTTGTCTCTCAACGAGTTAAAACCTGTTCCTGTATTATAAAATCCAGTTGTATTAGACTTTAAAGCTGAATGACCGAAAGCCGCATTCCAAGTCCCTGTTGTATTAGCGTACAATGCATCGGTTCCCATAGCAACGTTTCTATAACCTGAGGTATTTAAGAACATAGATTTTTCGCCAATAGAAGTGTTCTCATACCCAGTGGTATTTAAATGGAGTGCATTAGCTCCGATCGAGGTATTCTCGTTTCCTGTGGTGTTAGAATACAAAGCGTTATATCCCACAGCTACATTTCTATTGGCTACAGTGTTTTTCTCCAAGGAACCAAAGCCAACAGCAGTGTTATTGTCTCCAGTAGTGTTATTGTACATCGCGTTCATGCCTGAGGCAGTGTTTCTTTGCCCGGTTGAGTTATACAATAGTGCAAAGGATCCGAAAGCGGCATTATTCTTACCGGTTGTATTTGAGTACATACTTTGATATCCATAAGCAGAATTTAGATTTCCAGAAGTGTTGTCTCTCATAGACTGATGGCCCATGGCTGTATTCTGACTGCCTGTTGTGTTGTTTTTAAGTGCAGTTGTTCCTTGTGCATTGTTATGATTCCCATAGGTGTTATTGGTCAGTGCGTCCGTTCCAATGGCTGAGTTTCCTTGCCCATTGACATTATCATAA
>JAOARK010000159.1 GCA_025210575.1 Schleiferiaceae bacterium | reverse complement strand
ATTCGAAATTCTTTTTTCTCTCGATGATGCTGAATAGTGTAACCACTCTCATTGAATTCACTCAGCCCGATTCCTTTTAGCGTATATTCCCAGCCGTCCTGACCATTTTGGTAGAACTCATTGTATTCACGGTCTACAAGGATCTTTTCTTTCTTTCGGCCCCTTTCGGTATTTTTTACAATAGAAAGCATTCTTGTTCCTTCCTTTAACACTGGATAGACTGCATCCACGTTTTCATCAAATGCGTGTACAGTATCTCCTTTAGCATTGATCATAAAATAAGCTCCTCTTGTCCAAATCAACGCTTTGCCGTCTTCAAACCTTAGTCTATTGTAATCTTCTACATGGTTTCCTTGAGCACGATACTGATCAACCATTTTGTATTGAATAGGAATAGCCAGCTTTCCTTTCTCGTTGATAAACCCATAATAAATTGGCTCCTCAGACGAATATTTTACCCCCGCATGCTTGGTTAAATAAATGGGAGCCATACCCTCATTAAATGGACCAATCCAACAAAGAAACTCCTCATCTTTAAAAGAGAGTTGCTCTTCTTTCTTCAGATTTTTAATCTGGAAAGTTACTGGTCCCTTTGAGTGCAGGTTATTGTAATCATAATACAACGTTTTTCTTGTATTGTACCATTCTGCACTTTCAAGTGGATTCAAATCCAAGTCAACAAAATCAAAGGTGGTATTGCTTTTTCTTATTGAAAAGAAACAATCTTCTTTTCTAAAACCCTCGGCATAACTTATTCCACGCTGGTTCATGGGCATTAATAATTCGTTTTCTAACGAAACCAACCCGTAACCACTGTCATTATAGACAACCACTTTGTCCCACATAATTCTTTGTGGTCTATTTTCATATTCTGCCGGCAAAACCATTTCACCTAATGCATTGGCAATTCCGAATTTACCATCAACTTTAACAGCGGCCAGGTAATTTTTTAGCTCAGCATCGCTTAGCTGAAATTGAGTAAAGACATCGGCATTTTGCTGACCGTTAGAAGAACAAGACAATAGGAAAAATGATGACAGAAGTGGCAGAAAAAATCGCGTCATAGTGTATAGCTTAGTTGTTTTTTGGAAGATTTTGGTAATAACGTGCAACATCTTCTTCCGTGAATTTCAAAGTGAAATTTGGGTTTTCATCTGTTCGGTCCTCTTGAAATAAACGATGGTCAATATCCATGAAGCGATGGTCGTACCTTTCAAGTTCATCCGTAAAGTTAAAGCCCGTAATACCAATATGAACCTCGCTTCTATCGCGCCAAAATTTAAATAGCCATTGGTTTCTGTAATTATTTTGGTCGCCACCTAAGTAAGTCGCCAATCGTCCTTTTGCTGTAAAAACCTCTTTATTATTTAGATCTGTAACTGTTGTCATATCCGCCTCTTCATCGTGATGCGCTGTTACACCAAGAATCGGCACCCAGTTTTCCATGTATGGCATCCAGTCGGTTTCCGCCAAATCGTAAGTCACTTTTTTAAACTCATACAAATGCTTAGGCGAATCATAAATACTCTCTACTCCGGCCGCTTTCATATCTGCTATAGAAACTCTACTTACCGTGAAGTATTTGTCTTGTTGATACCAATCTGGAGTGATTTCATAGTAGTATTCTTCATCCCAAAAAGGAAGCGAATAAATTTCTTTGAGTTTTTCATTTACTACTCGGTAGCGTTTTTCCTTGGCATTTTTTTGTACACCAAATCCGTTATCGTTGAATTGGTAGTTCAAATCCCAATCGCCTTCTCCTGTTGCATGAATAACCTCACCATTTGCATTTAATGAGTAGATGCCTGCTTTTCTTATTCCAGTACTATTTGCCGGTTCTATTTGGTAATAATCTTTAGAATATTCCCGAAGTATCTCTCCTTTGGTATTGATGGCATAAAACTTCTCACCATCGTGCACTAGCACTTCTCCGTTTTTGAAGTAAAAATTTGGGTTGGTAAAGTCCTTTTCATCTCCACGCATTGTAATTTCATTGGCAATATATTGAGGTTCTATGACCATTTCTCCCGCTTCGTTTACAAAACCATAATAGGTATATCCATCAATTCCAGATGCCGCTCTATCGTTAAACTTACCAATGAAGAAAGGCGCGTAACCCTCACGAAATTCACCTATCCAACAGGAAAAAGGCACCTTCTTGAAATCGAGTTGTGTCTCTCCTTTTTCGTTTACCACCTCAAAGTCAATTTCGGTAGCATAGCTATGTGGGATTTTGGACGTAAAAAGAAAGCTGTTGTTCCTTAACCAGAATTGAGAAGGCTCATCTATAACATTACCATCAAAGTCTCTGTACGTTTTTTCTTCACCCTTAATAAAGGTTATGTATGGTCCATTATGAGGGTTACCTGTGCCATTGTCCAAATAGATTTTGTCAAATTCGAATGGGTAAACCACTTCATTTTTAGTATTCACCACACCAAACTTACCATCCTTTTTCATCACGGTTAAACCGAGCGCCCATTGCTCAGAAGCTTCTTCATATTCTGGTTTTACAACCCACTCTCCAAAAGGATTGATCCAACCCCATTTTCCATCTTTCATGGCAATGGCAGCTTTATTTCTAAAAAAGTCATCTGGCTTTTTTAATTCGGCTGGATTGTATTGAAACTTCTCTGCACTTGAAGATTGAGAATTGCAGGAGAGTGTAATACTCGCAATTACAGTAAGTAAAGAGATTTTGGCGAATTTCATTGGGTCATAATTTTGATGCCCAAATAAACTAAAACCGTACCACAATTGTATGGGGTTAGAAAAGTCATTAGGTTTATGCTGCCAAGGAGACTTGCGCCCTGCTTATTGCTTTCTGAGCTTGATTAATATGACGCTCGTTATGGTAGATCACTACCCGAAAAGTATCTCCCAGTTTTAACTTAATAATCTTTGAAATGCTAATAGCCGTTTTCACCTTATTTAAACTTACTTCACGACTTGCGTTCAACAATTCTATTTTTTGCTTTTGTTGATCAATAAAGCGGTCTACAGTTGTTTTATCTAGTGAACTTCCCACGGGGTTCATGTTGGCGAAAGTGTTCATTTTGTTCAGCTTCTCCCTTGGCTTAACAGAGTTTGCAAAATAATTCCCCAGCAATCCACTTTTAAACCATTCATCTGCTTTAAACCTGCTTTGCTTTATGCGGTTATTTATTTCAGGAATGTAGAAATCTCCATATCTGTTCAGGTGCTCAAGACACTCTAGTGCACTCCATTTTCCTGGAGTTTCTTTATGATTTAAAATATCCAACGGTAAGTCTAACATGGCCTGCGCCTCGTTCATGTTCTT
>JAOARK010000158.1 GCA_025210575.1 Schleiferiaceae bacterium | reverse complement strand
TTTTATAGCATCGACATACAAAAGAGGAATTCAGTTTTTGAATATCCCGACAAGTTTATTAGCGATGGTGGATGCCGCTCATGGTGGAAAAACCGGAATTGATTTTGGAGGGATAAAAAATGTGGTTGGAACATTTTCAGATCCTCAAATGATCTACAGTCATGTTGATTTCTTAAAGACATTACCCAAGCAACACTTGAAGTCTGGGTTAGCTGAGATGTTAAAGCATGGTTTAATCGCTGATGCTGAACATTGGAATCATGTTTTGAAGCATAAAGAAGATTTAACCAATCAATTGATTTTAGATTCTGCCGAAATAAAGATGGGTATTGTAGCGGAAGACCCTCATGAGAAGGGGAAGAGAAAGCTGCTGAATTTTGGGCATACAGTGGGTCATGCATTTGAAAGTTATCTGCTCCAGAAGGAAGTTCCTATACTCCACGGAGAAGCTGTTGCAGCTGGAATGATCGTGGAAACACTCATCAGTATTGAAATGGCTTCGCTCTCATTTGAAGATGCTCAAGAAATTGTAGATCGTTTAGGCGATATCTATAGTCATTTACCTATTCCTGCTAAAGCTATTGATGAAATTATGGAATGGATGATGCACGATAAAAAGAATGTGGGCGGTGCTTTGCGTTTTAGCCTTCTTGAGTCGATTGGTAAAAGTGTATTTGATGTTGAGGTTAAGCCTGAAATTGCTAAATCTGCGATTTTGCAATATTTGAAATAATGTTAGCACTAACCAAAATAGAACAATTACCAGAGAGGATCTTGTTGCCAAAAAGTAAAAGTTTGGCAGCGCGCTGGTTAATCTTGCAAGCACTTTTTCCTGACTTGATAAGTATTGAAAATTTTCAAGATTCTGACGATACGTTGGTGTTGAAAGAGGCACTTTCCTCCATTGGGAATTGTGAATTGGATGTTAAACATTCAGGAACGGCCTTGCGATTCTGCTTGAGTTATTTTGCCGTGCAGGCTGATCGAACGGTAATTCTCAAAGGTTCAGATCGATTGCATGAAAGACCCATTTCTATTGTTGTAGAAGCACTAAGAAAACTTGGTGCCGAGATCACATACCTTGAGAAGGAGGGATGTGCACCAGTTCAGATAAAAGGCAAAAAATTACAAGGAGGTTCAATCCAAATAGACGGAGGAGTAAGTAGCCAATTTGTTTCATCTTTAATGCTTGTTGCTCCAAGGCTACCAGGAGGTTTAGAAATAGACTTAAAGGGCACAATAGTATCTAGAAGTTATATATGGCTTACGCTAGACGTTCTCATTGCTGCCGGTATTGAGGCAACAATGAATGGAAATAAAATCGTTGTAAAAGAGAAAGCGAAACTCCCGGAACCGAAGGAAGTTCAATTAGAATCAGATTGGAGTGCAGCAGCGTATTGGTATGCATGGGTGGCATTGAACGGTGGAGGAGTAAATCTACTTGGACTTCAATCTAATTCTTCACAGGGAGATCGGAAACTAATTCCATTTTTTGAAGGGCTAGGTGTTAGAACAAAGGAAATTAATGGAGGTCTAAGAATTTACAAAGTGGACATGGCTCTGCCAGAGCATTTAGAAATGAACTTGATCAATCAACCTGATCTGGCTCAACCTATTGCGGTAGTCTGTGCTTTGTTAGGAGTGGAGGTTAAACTGAATCGATTACAAACGCTTACCATTAAGGAGACCAATCGCTTGGAAGCTTTAAAAGAAGAGCTATCTAACTTTGGCATTTCTGCCGATCTCACTGTAGAGTCTATTTTTATTGCGCCTCAAAAAGCGAGCGCTCCAAAAAGACCAATTAAAACGTATAATGATCACCGCATGGCAATGAGTTTCTCATTGTTTGCCTCGCAATTTGACATTGAGATGGAAGAGTCACATGTGGTCTCAAAATCATATCCTGAATATTTTAATCAGCTCCTTGCTCAATGAAAAATGTTCTAAATCTCATTATTTGTTTTGCGGTATCACTATCGTGTACGAATGATAAAGGAGGTTTAGAAGAAAATGTACAATCTTTAGAATTAAAGTATATCGCTTGGGCTTGCGATTGCGCTAATTGGGCAACGCATGAGGTTCTTGAAGTCTATTCAGGAAATGAAAATGATGCCTTAGCCAAACATTGTATTTTCATTGAGCCCGCAACTGAAACGGTTGAATTGCCAGATAGTTTAGGTTACAGCGGTGATGTGATTCAGTTTATTGGAAGTTTTTATAGAGAGAAGGGTTTTCCATCAGGATATCATTCTTATCAAGAACCGGAGGAAGCCAAAGTTTTTCGTTACACGGCATATGAAGTAGTTCATAGTAATTATCACCTTTATCAAGAAGATTCATCAATTAATGAATGATCATCCAAAACATTTACAAGGCATTATTGAGGCTTTAAATGAAATTGAGTTTCATGACTTGCATGTTTATGGTTTTAGTCTTTTCACGGATGAAGAGACTCGATTCTCTTTAGAAATTGGCCCCTACAATGAAATTTCCGATGAATATGATCACATCACTATTGACTTTAGAAAAGTCAAGAAGTTAAAATCCTCAGATCTTGATTTTACTCAACATTCAGATTTAGAATTGACGAGTTTTCAATACGACTATAAAAATGGGTTTGAATGTGAATTGATATTGCTTTTGGGGTTTAGTGAACCTGTAATGAAAATCAAACTAGTTTGTGAGAACATTGAGCTGAAACAAAGAAGCCGCCAAGAATAAATTCTCAACGGCTTCTATCATGTCAGACCAAAAATTATTTCGGTACGGCTTTAATCACAAATTTTAGTTGAAGTGGTTCGTTAGGGTTTACCACTTGTTGGTTTCTTAGATAGGTCAAATTGTAAACATTAGAAATAGTAGATGAAAACTTGTTGAACACAGATTCAAGTTGATTTATGTTCTTTGGAAATTCAGCAGCTCCACCATTTGCAGCTAGCTCTTGAAGAACAATTTTATCTACTCCGCCATTTCCCTCTAGGCCGATGGTAAAACTGTTAATCTGTGGTTGAACACTTTCATTTGTCAATTTATTTTTTAAATATGTTGGTGTATAAACGGGACCTGAATTGTTATCTGTACCGTCTGTAAAAGTCAAGATCGTTTTGCTTTCAGATAGACTATTCTCTAGATCTGTTATACCCATGTTCATGGCCTCGTATAAAGTTGTAAAGTTACCTTGCTGCATGTTGTCTATATAACTGTACACATCATTGGCATTACTTGTTAAAGGAAGTTTTCCAATAACATCAGAAAATTGTATTACTCCAATCTGTGCATTGGGAGTTTCATTGTAAACGCGTTGAGCAAAATCTTTAGCATAGCTTTTTACTTTGCTGAAATCATCGCCCAAAGAGGCACTTGCATCCAACACCATCATGACATTTAGATTTTCAGTCTGTTCATATTTCATAATGAACTCAACATCATTTTTCCAATCGTTGATGTCTTCTCTCCATTCGTAAGCTAGAATTTCTTTGATCTCATAGTTGGTGTTATTGTCATCAATAATGCGAACGCTATTTATGTTTATGTTAATCAGGTTTGGAGGTAGCGCATTACCGGTAAATAGAGACTTGAAGTCTATCTTTACTTCGGGTGAACTTGCATTCTCATCAAAAGCTAATTTAGGAGATTGACCATCTACATTGTGATAATCAACATGAAGTTCAAAATATTCGCTTAAGTCTGGTGGAGGTGGGTTGACCACAGTTTTCTTACAAGCTGCAAAAAGCAAGATTAATCCTAGTGCAGCTAAACCTTTAAACTTTTTCATATGATTGTTCTTTAGATGTATAACGAACTATAGAAACAAATAGCGCGCCAAAAAGAAAAGTCTAAAGTTTTAAGGCGATCATTGCTTTTATTTCAGAACGCTCATTTCCAAGAATTAGGTCATTTCCGCTTCCAATTGTCTCTACATCCGTGTAATCTATATGAGCCCAACGTAAATAGAAACTAAGTGGATTTAGATCATAACGAAGCATGATGTAATACTTGATCCCTTCTCGATGAAATTGTGCAAGATTATAAGTGTATGGAAGGTCATCCTCTCTAGCATATAGGGATGTTCTGAAATCTTCGCTTTTGAAGAAACTCACTCTAAAGTAGGCTTTGAGTTTTGTGTTTTTAATGGTGGACTTCAATTCCTGATAGAATAAATAGCTCAATTTGTTTTCAGATTGATGATGCGTTCGGATTTCTATTCTCGTACTTAAAAAAGTATTTCGGTGAACTTGATAATTGCCATGTAAACGCCATAAGTGTTGATGAGCATTTAAAAGACCCAATAAGTTTTCTTGTGATTCATTTACCTTTCCATTTCTATATCTGTATCGCAGATATACATAAGTTTTCGACTTTTTTAAATCGAGCTGCAAAAGATAGTCTTCACCATGGCTTGGGGCTGCAGTTTGAAATCGAAGCCAGTTAAATTTATAGCGATCTAAGTAGCCTTTAATGCTCCAGTATGGGTTTAAAATATAGCTTAATCCCAAATAGAACCCTTCTTCACCTGCATTTCCTGTCTCTGAAAAGGGGGCGCTGTACATTGTGTGATAATCTTTGGCAAGATTTCGATAGAGACCATTAATGGTTAAAGCATCAGCGGGTTGGGTTTTGAAACCAGCTATGGCCGCCATTCCATTGCTGTTGCTTCTGGCAAATTCTCCGTATAAAATTGTAGTATTCAGCATCCATTGAAAATCGAACGAAATAACCGTGTTGTCTTTTCCATGAAAGCGATGAACCGCATAGGGGCTGGAATTTTGAGCTATTGGAATACTAAACGAATAATGATAACCAGTAATTCCTAATTCAAGACTATTGGATTGCCATCCTAAATGTCCTCCGAGAGATCTGATCTGTTGAATCTTTCTTTTTTGAAGTTCATTTGACGATCTATGAAGACCGCTTTCGGTCAATGAGCTTGCAAATCCTTCACGAATGGTGGCATCAACTCGATTGGAGCTTGCAAATACATCTAATGAAAATCGATCGAGCCCCAAACTGATTGCTCCTCCTCTGAAGAACCTGTTTTCATCCGCTCCAGAATAATAGCGCAGCCCTTGCCCAAAGCGTTGAGTGGAATTTACCTCTGCAGTTTTTCCAAATGTTCGAGTAGTCCAAAGTGCTAAGCCTTGACCATAGTTGGTAAGAAAATCTCCAACTATAACCTTCTTTACGAATCCGGAATTTCTAATCTCTAGATGGTAAGAACTATAGTCAGGGTAGGGTTTCCCTGAAATTAAATACGGTTCACCTGCATCCTTTTGAAGTGTGAATCCAGCAAATATTTTGTTGTGGTAACTAAAACGATACCTGGCATAGAGTGCATTGGCATCTCCAGCAAATTCATTATTGCCTTGTCCTTTTTTTTCTTGAATTAATCTTTGGTATCTAATGGCCGCTTGATGTCTTCCATTCAATAGGTTATTAAAATTAATCTTGTTCTCGTTGAGGTTTAAATTGGTAAAGGGTTTAAGGTATTCAATCAGTTGTTGATCAAAATTCTTGAGTTGTAAGAGCTCATAATAACTAACAATCGCTCCAGTTTTTCTTCTATGATTTACAATGTGATAGGCTTGGAATTTGGTTAAAAGTGGAAAGGCTTCTAGTTCTTCAAGCGTGGCTTTATTTAAGGAGATAGGTTCTTTAGCGTAGTTTAAAAGCAGTTCCGAAAATTGTACCCAGTCTGCACCGCCATCTTCAAAACGAGGGTCTTGTTTTAATTGGTCTAGAACTTCTTGGGCTTTGGTTTGGTTTTGGGTGTATCCTGAAAAAGTTAATAGAGCGAAGAGCGCTATGGAGAATTGCTTCACCATCGATAGGTTGCACCAATATGCGGACTGAAGCCAAGCATTGGGTGCCAACTTCCGGCCATATCAATTGAAAATTCATTTATATAAAGTGAAACTCCCATTGAAGTTTGTCTTGGGAGGCTACTATAGCCAAAGCGGATGGCAAGAATTTCCTCAATGGTATATTCTATTCCACCTCTTGCGCCAAATTCTTCACCAAGCTCTTGAAGACCTTCTAACGAAATAATAAAGTTTTCAAGAATATAATACGCACCTCCGAACCTTAAATAGTTTGGTATGTTTTCAGTGAAAGTTCCAGTGTATTCTCCCTGATTTACATTGCCCCAATAAAAGCCAAGTTTTAGCTTGTCAAAATTTCCGGTTAAACCAACGTCAGCCGTAAAGGCGAAACTTGCATCATAACCTTGTATTCTATGCTGATAAAGATTTAGTCCTACTGAAGCTGCGAGTATTTCTCCGAAGTGCATGGCATAATATCCACCAGCTCGAAGATTATAGTAAGTGCTGCTTCCTTCGTATTTAAAATTAAATCCTGCATTTCCGTTTCCAGCACGGAAAGCACCCACACCATATCCAGAATTCATAGTAGATACCAAAAAGTGATTTCTACCACTTAGTCCTACATAATTCTGATCATTCCAAGCAAGAAGTGATGGATTGTGGAAAGTAGAAAAAACGTCTTCTACAGCCACAGTTGCATGTGCAAAGCCCTCTGAACGAGCTCCAGCCAATAAAGAATAGTCTTGTGCTGATATATGAAATGCGGTCAAGATGCAAATGGCTAGTGTGAGTACATTCTTTAACATGCTAAAAAGATAAGATTTTTGAAGGCTTTAGACCATTCAAATCTATTATTTTCGTGCCTATGCGCAGGCTATTGACCTTTTTATTTCTCGTTACGGGCTACACAATTTGTGCGCAATCTTATTTATTTGACACCTGGACTTCGTCTAACGGCCTTTCCGTAAGCGATATAAACGCAATTACTCAAGATAAATTAGGATATCTATGGTTAGCAACTGAAGGAGGAGGGATATCGCGCTTTGACGGGATGCACTTTAAGCATTACACAACCAATGAAGGGTTACCAAGTGATTTTGTTTCAGAGTTCGACTGGATGGGAGATAGTGTGCTCTGTCTGGGTACGGAAAAGGGGATAGGTTTTTATAACGGTTTAGAGTTTACTTATCCAGACTCTATTAATGAATCATTCAAACAGCGTGTTGTAGATCTTTGCTTTAGGCGAGATACACTTTTTGTGGCATATAGGCATGAGGTTGCTTATTACTTTAAAGGAAAGTTAAGAACCTACGGGGATGAGCAGCGTTTTCAAAATCAGCGTGTTTATCATTTTGCCGAATTGAATGATGAACTTTATGTAACCTGCGATAGTGGTTTAATACAAATTGGAACAGGAAAGCAAGCATATAAGCATGCATTGAATTATTACTTTGAAAATGAGCAATTTCAATTAAACTCGGGTCAGCAGGGTGGAGAATTATGGATTGAAGATGCTGGTCTCCCTTATCTTGTAGATACATTTTCTATTTCTGGTGGAATTAAAGATGCCATTGAGTGGAATGACAAATTGGTCTTTACTTATGGAGATGGAATTGGTCTTGTAAACCAAGATGGTACATTTAGAAGAATAGCTCAAATTGAAGGGTTGAATGTCGATCAAACTAAATGTTTGTTTCAGGATGATTTTGGAAACCTTTGGGTTGGTGGATATGGTGGGCTGTCGAAATGGGTAAACCCGAATATTCAGAATTATTCATCTTTTACGGGGTTGCAGGATGAACGTGTTCGAGCAATTTTAGTGCAGCAAGACAGAATCTGGTTTGGTACAAATTCAGGTGTTGAAATGCTTGATGAAAGGGGATATCATTCCATAAGTGATGGTTCTATCGGTGTCATTTTTAAAATTATTGAAGATCAGTTTGGTAACCTTTGGTTCGCAACTGAAAGTGGGCTTTATACCTACGATGGATTTAGATTTAAGGAGGTTGGTGAGCAAATGGGTCTAGCAGACAACTTTGTATTTGATGTTGAGCAAACTAAGGAGGGGCAATTAGTAATTGCAACAGAATCCTCAATTTACCTTCAAAATGATATGTCTGTAGAAGCTCTATTAGATGAAAGTGCCTTTGGAGCTGACGTGGTAAAAGTTGATAACCAAGGTAAAATCTGGTTTAAAACATTACTGGGTAGATTAGGATTTCATGATGGTAACAAAGTTGAATTCATTGATACGTTAGGCGGAGTAGATCTTAGTGCGTTTAGAATTTCGAGTATTGAAATAGAATTAGAAGAAAAGATCTGGCTAGGAACCTTAGAAAGTGGAATTCTGTATTGGGATGGCCAAAGCCTAGATTTTATTGATGAAACGGATGGATTGTTAAGCAACAAGATAGAAGGACTACTCAATATAGATGCAACAACAACATGGGTGCTATACGAAAATGGAATGCAACGATTATCAAAAACCAATGGAAGGTGGGAGCCTGTAAAGTTCTACGATAAAGCCATTGGTTTCTTGGGCTCAAGTAGCTATCCAAACTCGATTTATTGGGATCAGGTTAAACAAAGGGTGTGGGCCGGTACAAAAGATGGAGCAGTTGCTGTTAATGAATTAGAAGAGCGGAACAATTTGACTCAGTTTTCTCCTATTATTCAAAGTGTAGATTTATTCTTTGAGCCTACTTTATGGGCAAATGAAAGGACTGAGGGATGGGAAGATATTCCCAATAAATTAGAATTGGCATATGACCAAAATTATCTGACTTTTCATTTTGGTGCAATAGCATCAGTAAATCCAAAAAAATTGTTTTATCGCTATAAGCTAAAGAACCAAGATGAAAACTGGACTTTGGCCAATGAGCGTTTTGAAGCCATCTATACCGATATTTCTCATGGTTCTTATGAGTTTTTACTGGAGGTTTCAGCCCACTCTAATTTTTCAAAATCGAAACAGATAGGATACCCTATAAATATTATCCCTCCGTTTTACAAAACCATCTGGTTTTGGGCAGCATTAGCCATATTCTTTGGTGGACTTATTGGCTGGGCTGTGCGCTCAAGGATTAATCAATTGAACGAAAAAATGCAGTTGCGTTCTGCGTTGGCAGAGAGTGAACGCAAAGCGCTCAGGTTGCAAATGAATCCGCATTTCATTTTTAATGCTTTAGATTCAATAAGTGGTTTCATTTTTAAGAACGAACCCAAGCTGGCCGTAACTTATTTAAACAATTTTGCCAAATTGATGCGTTTAACATTAGAGTCCTCTCGTCAAATGCTGGTTCCGTTGCAAAGTGAGATCAACTTAATAAAGAATTATTTAGCATTAGAACAGGTTCGATTCAATAATTCGTTTGACTATTCAATTGAGCTCGATGAAGACGTAGATGAATATGTGGTTATGCTACCACCTATGGTGATTCAACCAAATTTAGAAAATGCCATTCTCCATGGGTTAAGACATAAAGAGGAGCATGGTGATTTGAAAGTTCATTTTAGAATTACCGAGACAGAATTGGTCTGTGAAATAGAGGATAATGGAGTAGGGCGAGAAAAGGCGAAGGCCAAAAAAGCGGAGAAGACAAAAAGGCAAGGCCTTTCTTCTAATATCCCGCAAGAGCGGATGACCTTGTTGAGTAAATCTATGGAGCGAAGGTTTTCATATAAAATCGAAGATTTGTTTAATAACGGGGAGGCTTGTGGAACAAAAGTGGTGCTTACCTTCCCATTGATTGAAGATGATGGTTTCGGAGAATAAACCAAACAAACGTTTAATCAATGAATAAAGCTAAATTGTAGATTAAAATTAAATTCGAATAACACAATAAAAACACTGTACTATGTTGAAAGCGCTGATTATAGATGATGAGGAGAATAGCCAGGCATCATTAAAAGGAAAGTTAGAATTATTTTGTCCAGAAATAGAAGAAATTGCCTTGGCGGGAAATGTTGCAGATGCTGTAGAATCTGTTCGCGCCAACACTCCTGATGTAATTTTCTTGGACGTAAACCTTGCGGGAGAAAGCGGGTTTGAAGTATTAGAAAGATTAAAAGAAGAGGGGCTTGATACTCCGGAAGTTGTGTTTACCACCGCGCATGATGAATATGCTATTAAAGCTATTAAGTTTAGTGCGATAGATTATCTATTAAAACCAATAGATGCTGAGGAGTTGGTGAAGGCAATTAGAAAAATTGAAGCGAAGAAAGAAATGAGCCCAGGTACACAACTTAATGTACTTCTCGAGAACTTTAGACAGGCTTCAGATTCACCTAAAAAAATGGTTATTCCTTCTTCAGACGGGATGCACATTTTAAGAGTGTCAGACATTATGAGGTGTGAGTCTTCAAGTAATTACACTCAGTTCTTTTTAAATACCGGTAAAGTTCTATTAGCCAGTAAGACTTTAAAGGAATTTGACAATATGCTTACCGATTACAATTTTGAGCGTATTCATAAATCGCATTTAGTGAATATGAATTATGTGAAAAAATATATGCAAAGTGATGGTGGCTACCTTGTGATGGATGACGGTTCTCAGATACCTGTGGCGAACAGAAAAAAGGAACAGCTTCTTTCTATGCTAAAGTCTATGTAAATCATGTTTTTAGGTGATTTTCATCACCTAAAATTCCTTACCTTATAGGCATATTTGTAAGAGTATTAACAACTTAATAAGGTAACGTATGGAGACTAAAGAGACTGTCCACATTAGCGACCTCCACTTTGATCACAAATTGTGGATTAATGAGCTAAAATTCGTTGAGATGCAAATGAACATTTTCGAAGAAAGGCTTGGAGAGGTGGTCGCGATTAATACTGATACGATGGCAAGAGCCAAGGTTGAAGCATTTCAAAACCAAATTATAAGGCAGAAGGAAGTCATTGATGAGATAAAGCACAAGATTAGACTAAGAGAGCAGGATATATCTTCTTTAGACAATCAAGATACCGTAAAAGAGGGTGGAGTTCTTTTCAACGATCATGAATCTGAGATTGATGAAATGAACACATTCATAAGACTATATGAAAAGATGCGAGACGAGTTTAAGAGTTTCGTTTCAGAAGTATCATAAAAAAAGCGGCTTAAGCCGCTTTTTTTATTTCTCTAGTTCTTTAGCAGAGTCCAGGACTTTTGCCTTGAGCCCCTCTTTAAAATCTATTATTCGTTTTAATACATCAGCATCAGCGCTACCCACAATCTGTGCAGCTAAAATCCCTGCATTTTTTGCTCCGTCTAATGCTACTGTTGCCACAGGAACTCCTCCTGGCATCTGCAGGATAGACAATACGCTGTCCCATCCGTCAATAGAGTTTCTAGATTTTACAGGAACTCCAATAACCGGAAGAGGAGACATAGATGCCACCATACCAGGAAGGTGGGCTGCACCACCTGCACCAGCAATTATTGCTTTGATACCTCGTGTATGCGCATTTTTGGCATAGTCGTACATTCTTTCTGGTGTTCTGTGAGCAGAAACAATGGTAATTTCGTAGTCAACACCTAGCTCTTTTAAAACGTTTGCAGCTTCCTGCATTACGGGCAAATCGCTTTTGCTGCCCATTATAATTCCAATCATATCCTTAAGCTTTAACGCTGATTTTATCTTTTACAAGACCTGCAATTTTGCGAGCCTCTTTAACATCTTTATTGATTACTGTAACGTGTCCCATTTTTCTAAATGGACGGGTTTCTTTTTTTCCGTAAATATGAATATTCACCCCATCTAATGCCATTAAGTCTTGGTACCCTTCGTAAATAACATTTCCTGTAAAACCTTCTGTACCTACCAAATTGGCCATTACACCTGCTGTCTTGATATCTGTGCTACCTAATGGTAAATTGAGGATGGCGCGTAAATGTTGTTCAAATTGAGAAGTGTAGTTAGACTCAATGGTCAGGTGCCCACTGTTGTGGGTTCTTGGTGCAACTTCGTTCACAAGGATTTCCCCTTCTTTAGTCAAGAACATTTCTACGGCTAAAATCCCACAAAGTTCAAAAGCATCTGCCACTTGCTCGGCAAGTTTTTGTGCTTTTTCTTTTAAATCCTCACTAATACTCGATGGTGCAATAACAAACTCAACTTGATTAGCGGTAGGGTGAAATTCCATTTCTACCACTGGAAAAGATCGAGTCTCTCCTTTTTTATTTCTGGCTACCACTACGGCAAGTTCCTTCTCAAAAGGAACCATTTCTTCCAATAGACCTTTCTGGTCACCAACATTTTGCAAATCTTCTTGGTTGCGACAGATATTTACACCAAAACCATCATATCCACCTGTGGCTGCTTTCCAAACTACAGGCATAGGCCAATCTCTATTGGCAATAGCTAACAATGTGTCTGCTTTGTTGTTGAAGATCTCAAAATCTGAGGTGGGAATATTATTGTCTTTGTAAAACTGTTTCTGAACGGTCTTATCTTGGATCAGCTTTAAGATTCTAGGACTTGGGTGAATTTCTAACCCTTCTTCTTCCAACTTTTCGAGAGCTTCAATATTCACTGCTTCAATTTCAATGGTAAGAAGGTCTACTTTCTTTCCAAAGTTGTATACCGCATCAAAATCTTTAAGGTCACCTTGAAAAAACTCATTACAAGCTAATCTTCCTGGTGCATCTGCAGCAGGATCTAAAACACAGGTGTGGATATCATATTTTCGGGTTTCAGAGAGTAACATCTTCCCAAGTTGTCCGCCACCTAAAACACCAAGCTTAAAATCTGACGAAAAATAGTCGTTCATACCATTAAAATTATTGGCGGCAAAAGTAAGTAAAGCTATTCTTTTATTTCAGCAACTTCGGCTAAAGCATGCACGGTATATTGACGTTTTGATTTAGGGTCAACGCATAGATACCGTGTTCTTCTTTTTATCCCTTTTTTTAAGATCAATCCGTTTTGTAATACAAAAAGACTATTTGCGGGCAGGTCTTCTAAATGAATAGCAGTTTTCTCGTCATGCTGCTTTAAATATTTGGCTAGAACTGGATCTGCCAACGATGAAGCTTTCGGGTTTTTAATGTGTTTATAGAGAACAGCTTTAAACTCCTTAGGTAACTCATCAATCTCTAAAATCGGAACCATCACCATTTTAAAGTAATTCTTCCATTCTTTGCCATGTGGTCTCACTGTTGTGTAGTATTGTTCATAAACTAAAAGGTGAGCCCATTCGTGCAAGAAGGTAACGAGAAATGCATAGGGGTTTAGATTGTTGTTCAATGTAATCGTTGGCGTTTCCCCTTTTGGTACTGGGCGAAAATCACCCAGTTTGGTCAATCTACCATTTACAACTTTGATAATGGCCAGGTGTCCTTTTAAAAGCTGTTTTAAATAAATATGTGTACTCTCAGGGGTGTAATGAGCTATTTGTTCAAAGTTACGTTGCTCAAGTTCATCTTGAAACTTGGGCAATTGCACTTTTCTAAGCTTTTGCAAGAAGTCATTAACAAAATCAGGGATATGCAAGCAACTATTTTTTTGACGTTCATTGAATATTAAATACAAGCAATTGTGCGCTTAAAAATAACGCTATTTTAGCGGCATGCTGTATCGCTTTTTGCAAAATATGGGTAGCTATTTTTTGTTGATGATTCGGGTTTTTAGGAAACCCGAACGTTGGCGACTGTATCTCAAGTCTTTCTGGCGCGAGATCGAAGAGTTAGGAGTAGACTCCTTAGGAATTGTAGCGATCATCTCCATTTTTGTTGGTGCGGTAGTTACAATTCAAACAGCGCTCAATTTAGAAGACCCATTAATACCTGATTATTACATCGCTATTGCTACAAGAGAAAGTATTGTTTTAGAATTTTCTCCAACAATGGTAAGTTTAATTCTTGCAGGTAAGGTAGGTTCAAATATCGCTTCAACCATCGGAACTATGCGTGTAACCGAGCAAATTGATGCCCTGGAAGTTATGGGCGTGAATTCTGCTTCCTTCTTGATACTTCCCAAAATTATTGCTTGTGTATTATTCAATCCATTTCTAATTATCATAAGTATCTTTCTAGGGCTTTATGGAGGATATCTAGCAGGTGACTTTGCTGGTTTTATAAGCCACCACGAGTTTGTTTACGGATTACAATTAGGGTTTGTTCCCTTTTATATAGCCTACGCTGTGATTAAAACAGTGGCCTTTGCTTTTTTAATTACGAGTATTTCTTCTTACTATGGATACAATGTAAAAGGAGGTGCTTTGGAAGTAGGACGTTCGAGTACCTTGGCCGTTGTTAACAGTAGTATTGCCATAATTGTAGCAAACTACATTATCACAGATGTAATGCTGAGTTAATGATTGAAGTTAAAGACATAAAGAAATCGTTTGACGATACTGAGGTATTAAAGGGTATTTCAGCATCTTTTGATCCTGGTAAGACGCATTTGATCATTGGTCGAAGCGGATCAGGTAAAACTGTTTTTTTAAAGTCTGTTTTGGGCTTGCATCCCGTGAATGATGGTGATATATTCTTTGATGGGAAAAGCTTAAACGCGATGAATAAAAACGAGCGTAAGACTTTACGTCAAGATATGGGAATGGTTTTCCAAGGAGGAGCACTATTTGATAGTATGACGGTGGAGGAAAACGTGATGTTCCCACTGAATATGTTTACCACTAAGACCGTTAAAGAGAAATTAGATCGAGTAAACTTCTGTTTATCTAGAGTGAACCTAGAGGGAGCTAATAAGAAATACCCTGCAGAATTGAGCGGGGGAATGCAGAAGCGCGTTGCCATAGCCAGAGCAATAGCTTTAAATCCAAAGTACTTGTTCTGTGATGAGCCTAATTCAGGTTTAGATCCTGATACGGCTATTGTGATCGATACGCTGATTAAAGAGATTACTGAAGAATATGGAATGACAACTTTGATCAATACGCATGATATGAACTCGGTACTTGAAATAGGAGAACATATTGTGTTTCTTAAAAATGGTTATAAAGTTTGGGAAGGAAATAAGACCGAAGTTTTAACGACCGACAATGAGCATGTTGCAGAGTTTGTATTCCGCTCTAAGCTCTTTAAGAAGGTGCGTGAAGCATTGATCAAGCAGTAGATTAAGAATCATTACATAAGAGAAAATATCTTCTAAAGTTCATAAAATAAAAAAGCCCACTTCATTGAAGTGGGCTTTTACTATTTTGAAAGAACTAAGATTACTTGATAGTGATCTTTTGCACTTTGTTCATTCCGTTTCCGTTGATGTTTAACAAGTAAACTCCGTTATCCAATCCTTCGAAGTTGAAAGATTCTTTTTGGTTAGGAGTAACTTCAACT
>JAOARK010000157.1 GCA_025210575.1 Schleiferiaceae bacterium | reverse complement strand
TGAAAAAGACAGCCTTGATGGACCAATGACTCGCTTCGATAAAGGTGTGCCGATGTTTAAAGGCGAGATAAGACTGGTGTCTAGAAATGGCGAGTTTTATACCGATTGGCAACATGACCCTTATATCTATTCCTTGCAGCTTGGTATAAAGTACAAGTGGTATGATGTTGATGGAATTAGATATTCTGAACTGAAGGACCTGAAAGGTAATTTGCTCCAAAAGTTTGAGAACATTCAATTGCAGATTATGTGGGATGAGAAGAAAGATAAAAGAGTCGGACTTATGGCGATGGAGAGAAATGCAAACGGAGGTTACAATAGAATTAGATTAAAATTGAATGGAGAATCTTATCCTGAAGGGATGCATGTGGTAGAGCATTATACCCATAAAGATCATTTCAATTTAATGGATGAAGAATTCTACCAAAACCCAGGATTCAAGTTAAAGTTTGATGAAGATGACGTGCGCCAATGGTATAAAGCATTACCCAAAAATGACTGATATGAAGAAGTTCGTTTTACTCTCATGCATTGCAGTAATGGCATGGTCTTGCCAGAATGAAAAAGTGGTTGTTGAGGAAACCAAAAAATTAGACTACGGTGCATTGAAAATGCCAGAAAATGAATTGCAGTGGCGGGTAGCTCAAGCGGAGAAAGATGGCAAGCAAGGTTGGATTAACCTTTTAGGAGATTGGATGATTCCTGCAGAATATGACCGTACCGATAAAAGATGGTTCAATGGTTTAGTGCCAGCAGTGAAAGATGGAAAACATGGGATAATCAATTATAAAAATGAAGTAATTATTCCGTTTGAGCATGACTACCCTCCATTTATTGAACCCTTGCATATTACTGAAGAATTTAACCGTGGGGGTTATATAAGAATTGGTGACCCTTTTGATAAAAATGCACTGTTGTTTGATTTGAAAGGAAATCCAATGGATTCCTTACCCAGCGGTTTAGCTAAGTACAACACCTTGAAATTGGGGGAGTTTCACCAGTATTCAGACAAAGTGAACTCTCAATTATTGGGGCCAGATGGAACTGCACTGCTCAATTTTCAAGAACAACCGTTCCTCGTTTGGATGGATCCATTTGCTGGAGATATCACCTCCATTTACCTCGCCAAATTTTATGCAAGAGGAGCAAATTTAACACAGGGTAAAATTTATCAGGCGCTTATCAATAAAGAAGGTGAGTTGGTTACTTCATTTGTTTACAATCCGATTCAATATTTTGGTGATGCACCAGGTTTTCACATGTCTTACCAAGGAGTGAATGACGAACATGGAACAGGGATATTATCTAAAAACCAGCGTTTGGTTTTGGTAAATAAAGAAGGGGAAGAGTTGCTTC
Organism: Schleiferiaceae bacterium; assembly: GCA_025210575.1. Taxonomy (GTDB): domain Bacteria; phylum Bacteroidota; class Bacteroidia; order Flavobacteriales; family Schleiferiaceae; genus JAOARK01. The sequence goes on along the minus strand of JAOARK010000157.1, from coordinate 6,520 downwards.
AATTTGATGAAGGGGCAAGAATTTCATTACCCAATCAGAAGGGTATAAGGGTCTACAGTCAACAAATTATTGATGCCAATGGTAAGCTGCTTTATTCCTACCAGGATGGGAAAGAATCTTTGGGGTTGCCTATGCAATCTTTTGCCTCTTCGGCACCAGGTGGAATTTTCCCAATTTTCAATCAGGAGTTAGGAACGTTGGTTGTTTACGGCCCTTCGTTTCAACCCATCTTTGAGATGGAATACGAAGATGACCAATACATCTTTTCGTTTGAATTTACAGATGTCGATTCGCTTTATTTATACCGAAGAATTCCTAAAAACCTTTTCGCTTTTCAACCTGAAAGATATAGTGCCAGTTATGCTGAACATAAGGGTGAAGTGAGAATATTAAGTAACTCTGGAGACTTTTACTCTGATTGGATAGATGGCAACAAGAAATTCTATTTTAAAAGAGGTTTCTCCATAGTCAACTATTCTAATGATTTTACAGCGGGAGCTCAGGTTTTCGAAACAGCTTCTAATAAAGTGTTGTATACCTGTGATTCTTGCTCTTTGTACACATCAGTTTGGAACAATGTGTCTTATGAAGACAACCAGGCAATAACTGTGAAATATGGAGATGGGACCCAGATGTTAATTGATTATAACGGAAAGGAATTTAAGGATATAGACCAGTTCAAGACAGGGTTTAGAATGTGTAAGCCAGAGTGGAAGGATCTAGAAGTATTTGAATTCAAGCTGAGTTTTGATGAAGAATTTATAATGAGTGAATACAAAAAACTCTTCCCTTATTAATGCGAATTGTTAGATTTTCCCGTTAAGGGAAAAACTAAAACTATGAAAAGAGTATTAATCGTTGTTTCTGTTTTAGCGGCAACAGCATTGTTAGGAATGGGAGGTTTGAAACTCCTTTCTGTTCAGGCATACAATTCTTGTACCTGTGAACGATTTAATATTGACAATCTAGAAGTGCGAACAGGAATTGATATTCCCAAATTAGATAGTTTACATTGCCATTTAACGGAAGATGGATCGCTAAAACAAAATGCATTTTTCTTGCATTCGGATGTAGATCTGGATCACTATGTTGAAAGGAATAATTTTGAAAAAGGTTTGACGGATTATTACCTAAACTCGGGAGAAAAGGAAGACCATGAATGGAGGGCCGTGCTCAACACGAAAACAAGGAGGCTCGATTTTAGTATTCGCTACAAAGACTGATTATTTTCAATTTTCTAATTTCCTTGCGTGGATCAAGGATTGAAACAATTACTTTCTCAAGGGGCAGTCATAATTGTGATCACTGCATTTGCTATTGGTTTTTGGTGGTACGACAAAAGGCGCAAAAGACAAGAGAAAAAGCAGAACGATGTAAGACGTCTTAAGTCGGGTAAAGTTTCTGCTATAGCGGATTTGAATATTCCATGGACTGATGAATTAGATGCGCGTATTTCCCAGTGGATATTTTTGAAGAATGGCCGGCTGATTGAGGGTCAAGAGGGTGAGTTGATCTGCTATTTAAATGAAAGAGGCAAATCAGCATTTCGAGGTTTAATGAGAGTAGAAACTGAGGCGTTGCCTACACGGATAATATTTCTCAATAAAAGCGGATCACTATCCGTAAGATTAGACGAAGACTGGGGGTTTCAGCTTTTTATTGGGCCAGCCAAATATGATTTTGAAACGAGATATCGTGAGCGATTACAAAGCTTGATTAAAGAATTGGGGCAGGTTCTTAATTCTTGAGGATTTTGAATGTTTGTTTCAAATCTTCATCAACAATCATGAAATAGATGCCATTGTTTAAATGACTTAAGTTCAATAGGTTTTCACCTACTTGTATTTGGGTTTTGTATACCATTCTACCGGAAACATCAATCACCTTGACGGAATGTACTTGCTGGCTATTAATTGAAAGAAAATTATCAAAGGGGTTTTGAAAGAGGATCTCATTTTGAGTGTTGAACTCTTCTCTGGATAGCACTAAATAGTAAGCCAATGTATCTGAAAGTACAACTTCAGTTTGGTTGATTTGCAGAGCCATGTAGTATTGGGCGAATCCAATAAAACCTGTGGGTAAAGATTGATCTAGGTAAGTTGTTGTGTTCAATTGGGTTTCATTGCCAACGAGTATGAAATCGTTGTCGAGGGGTGTTTTTCGGTATATGTTGTATTGATCAAAGAGATAAGAAGGGAAGCTAGTGGTGTCTTTGCTGAAATGAAGTTCGAGCTGCTGATTCTGAGGTTGGGTGATTTGATCCAATGAAAACTGGGCTAAATAACACCCTTGTACATTGAGTATAATAGAATCACTCCACCATTGGGCACCACATACATTTTGAATCGGTTGACCCCATTGGTCAGGATGCACCACCAAATAATAGATGCCATTGTCAGAAAGAGGTCTTTCAAATTTCACTAATATCGACATGGTAGAATCGTTAGTGCATCCATTCGGCCCAGTTAAAGTTTGTATGGCATTTATGGTGTCTCCGTTTGGTAAAAGCACAAAAAAATTGTCGCCATTGGGATTAACAGACGAGCATTGGATGTGGTCTGCAAAATTCAAGGTTATACTGCTGTCAAGACAGGTAAAATCTATTTGTCCCGTTTGAGGCCCAGGTCCTACCCAATTTGTGTCTAATCTTATTTGTGTGCTATCACAGGGTTGAGCAAAACTGATGAATGAGCAGGAAAGGAATAGGAGCAGTAGGAGTCGGTTCATTGGGTGAATTTAAAAAAGGGCTTATCAAAAAAGGGTTCAATTGAGTTTCCGTCAAGCTGATTTTGACTTGCTGGATTAATTTTGCAAATACTAAAAAGAGAATTTCATGACAACTACATATAAAGTAAAAGGAATGACTTGTGGAGGATGCGCCACTACCGTAACTAATATTTTAAAGATGCAGCCCGGTGTTAATGAGGTAGATGTTTCCTTAGAGGATAACGAAGCAAAAGTGGATTATGATGACACCAAAGTAAGCAGCGAAAAATTGCAGGAGGTTGTGGGTATGATGGGTTATGAAATGAGGGAATGAGTCAAACAGTCAACACATATCCCGTAAAGGGAATGACCTGTGCAGCTTGTGCAAACAGTGTTGAGAATATCTTAAAGATGACCGATGGCGTTTCAGATGCAAAGGTGAATTATGCATCTGGTCAGGCACAAGTTACTTATGATCAAGAACTTCAAGATTTTAGAGGATTGCAGAAGATGGTTCAAGCCATTGGCTATGATCTGTCTGAGAAAGTCGATTATGAGAAAATAAAGGCAGAGAAAAAGGCAGATCTGCTTTGGTATAGAAAAAGACTGGTGATTGCTGCGGTATTTTCTATTCCGGTGTTTTTGCTTTCAATGGTCTTTCCGGGTCAACCTTATGAAGATTGGGCAATGCTCATTTTGTCTTTTCCAGTGATTTTTTTCAGTGGTCAACATTTTTATGTAAGCGCTTATAAAAAGCTATTGCATAGACAGTTTAATATGGACACTCTGATAGCTATGGGCACGGGCTCGGCATTCCTATATTCATTGCTCAATACCTTTTTTCCGAATTTATTTGTAGAGCCACATCTGTATTACGAATCTGCTGTCGTGATTATAACATTGATTCTCCTAGGTAATTTTTTAGAGGAAAGAGCAAAGGCTAAGACCGGAGAAGCTATTGAAAAGTTGATGGGTTTGCAGCCTAATGAGGCCATTGTTGTGGAAGGTGCCAATGAGACAATAGTGGCGATTGAAGATCTTCAAGAGGGTCAGATCGTAAAGGTGGTTCCTGGAGATAAAATTCCAGTAGATGGATTGGTTGAGAATGGGGCATTATTTGTTGATGAAAGCATGCTGACCGGAGAGCCTGTTGCTGTTGAAAAAGTAAATGGGGATCAAGTAGCTGCGGGTACGATAAACAAAAGTGGTGCAGCATTGGTACGAACCCAGAAAATTGGAGAAGGAACACAGTTAGCACAAATTATCAGATGGGTAAATGAAGCCCAGAATTCAAAAGCTCCGGCCCAAAAGTTGGCCGATAGAATCTCAAGTATTTTCGTGCCTGTTGTCATAGGACTCGCTTTGGTTTCTGGACTGATTTGGTACTTTGTTGGTCCAGAACCAAATGGAATAAACGCCTTTACCATTTTCATTACTGTATTGATTATTGCCTGTCCTTGTGCTCTTGGCTTGGCAACTCCCACCGCTATCATGGTAGGTATGGGTAAAGGAGCGAAGAATGGTGTGCTACTAAAAGATGCAGAGGCGTTAGAGAAGATGCAACACCTAAATGTTCTTTTACTAGATAAAACAGGGACTCTTACCGAAGGAAAACCTATGGTATCCGAAATTTTTGTGTCTCCAGATGTTGATGATAAGATGGCTTTCTCTGCCTTGAAAAGTCTAGAGAAACATTCAGAACACCCCTTAGCGAAAACCATTGTTGAACATTTTACAGGATTCACTGATCTGGAAGTTTCTAATTTCAAAAGTGTAGCTGGAAAAGGAGTTGAAGGTGTTATTGAAGGGGTGCAATATTTGGCAACCAAACCTTTGGGATCTGAGGAGAAATGGTATAACGATGCATTCCAGAGTTTAGATACAAGGGGCGCAAGCATCATTGAATTGAAAAAGGAAAACACCCCAATTTTGCTTGTTGGCTTTGAGGACAAGATTAAACATGGAGCAAAAGAGCAAATAGAGCAATTTAAAAAGAAGCAGTTACAAGTCGTCCTTTTAACGGGTGATAATGAAAGGAGTGCTGAGTCAGTTTCAGAAGTCTTAAAATTAGATGAGGTTAGGGCAAACCAGTTGCCGAAAGACAAACTTGAGGCGGTTAAAGAATTTCAAAAGCAAGGGAAGGCGGTTGCCATGGCAGGAGATGGAATAAACGATGCCCCAGCATTAAGTCAGGCAGATTTAGGAATTGCAATGGGTACAGGTACCGATGTCGCAATGGCAAGTGCAGATGTTACCTTATTGCATGGAGACATATCAAAGATTAATACAGCTATCAAGCTATCTTCTCAGATTTCAGCTACCATAAAGCAGAATTTGTTTTGGGCATTTTTCTATAATGTGCTGGCGATTCCTATTGCAGCTGGTGTTTTATATCCCTTAAACGGATTTTTGTTAAACCCTATGATTGCTGGAGGTGCTATGGCTTTTAGCTCTTTAACAGTGGTCTTAAACAGTTTGTGGTTAAAAGCAAAACCACTATAAATTACAGGAATGAGCGAAGTGCATTTATACCGTTTAAGTTTCATAAATTTGCACGCTCAAAATAACGCGCAACGCAAGTTGCCAAATACATGGAGAGCGGCAAATGAGTGATCCCATCAAACACGAATGTGGAATAGCAATGGTAAGATTGCGTAAACCACTAACGTACTACCAAGAAAAATACGGAACTTCTTTCTACGGCCTTAGCAAAATGTATTTGCTAATGGAAAAGCAGCACAACCGTGGTCAAGACGGTGCAGGTATTGCAAACATCAAGTTAGATGTTGAGCCTGGTCAGCGCTACATCAGCAGAAAGAGATCTATTGATCCAAAGCCCATTCAAGACATTTTTCAACATATCAATATGCGCATTCAGGAGCGCTCGGGTGGTGACCCCGAAAAATTGAGCGATCCTGTTTGGTTGAAGAATAATACTCCATTTTCTGGAGAGGTGTTTCTAGGTCATTTAAGATATGGGACGTACGGTAAGAATGCTATTGAAGCTTGCCATCCTTTTTTGAGACAGAATAACTGGAAGACCAGAAACTTAATTGTTGCGGGTAACTTTAATATGACCAACGTTGATGAGTTATTCAATCAATTGGTTGAATTAGGTCAACACCCAAAGGAGAAGGCTGATACAGTTACCGTAATGGAAAAGATCGGCCATTTTTTGGATGAAGCCAATGAAGAGCTGTATGCCCAATTCAAGAATGAAGGATACCAGAAAAAAGACATTTCAGATAAAATTGCGAATGCCTTAGACATTCCAGATATATTAAAGAATGCATCTCGTAAATGGGATGGTGGCTATGCCATGGCAGGAATGTTTGGTCATGGTGATGCGTTTGTTTTAAGAGATCCCAACGGAATTAGACCCGCATTTTATTATGCAGATGACGAAGTTGTGGTTGTAGCTTCAGAACGTCCTGTAATTCAGACCGCATTTAATATCCCGATTGAAACGATCAATGAAATTCCTCGTGGAAATGCATTGATCATTAAGAAAGATGGAAGCTACGGACTTCATGAAATCAACGAACAACGTGAAAATAAAGCATGCTCGTTTGAGCGTATTTATTTCTCTCGCGGAAACGATAAAGATATCTATGAAGAGCGTTTGGAGTTGGGCAGAAGCCTAACCAACCGTGTGTTGAAATCTGTTGATTATGACACAAAAAATACCGTAGTTTCATTTATCCCAAATACCGCAGAGCTCTCATTCTACGGTTTGGTAAACGGACTGGAAGAGCATCTAAATGAGAAGAAGAAAGATGCCATTCTCGCTGGAGAAGGAAAACTTTCTGCTGAT
>JAOARK010000156.1 GCA_025210575.1 Schleiferiaceae bacterium | reverse complement strand
TTACCTGGAAGGATCTTGTCCCAAATCTTCTCTGGCTTTCCTTCTGCAGCCAATTGAGCTTTAGCATCTTCTTCCGCTTGAGCTAATGCTTCATCAGTTAATTGAGCTCTAGAGATGTATTTAGGCACGTTTTTCAACGTTTTACCTAATCTACCTAACTCAATGTTGTCTTTCTCAATTGCAGCAATTCTAGCCTCAGTTTCAGATGCTACAAATGCAGGATCGAAATCTTTGTAAGAAAGTGTAGTTGCGCCCATAGAAGCAACTTGCATAGCGATATCTTTTGCCAACTCAGCAGCGTTATCTACAACTGCAGATAATCCTACTAAAGCAGAAATCTTACCCACGTGAGTATAAGAACCAACATAAGCTGCCTCAACTCTTTCAAATGCAGTAACACCAATTTTTTCACCAATAACACCAGTTTGCTCAATCAATTTTTCAGCAACTGTCAATCCACCAAAATCAGCTTCTAAGAAAGCCTCTTTTGTAGAATGGTTAATAGCAATATCAGCCAATTGGTTAGCCAACGCCTTGAATGAATCATTCTTAGCAACGAAGTCAGTTTCACAAGCCAATACAATAGCAACTCCAGCAGTATTATCTGCGTTGATTCTTGCTACAGCTTGTCCTTCTGTAGATTCTCTATCTGCTCTCTTAGCAGCAACTTTTTGTCCTTTCTTACGAAGAACATCTACCGCTTTGTCAAAATCTCCCTCAGCCTCTACTAATGCATTTTTACAATCCATCATACCGGCTCCGGTCATCTTTCTTAATTTGTTAACGTCAGCAGCTGTGATCTTAGACATTTCTCTTAAAATTTATGATTATTTAAAAAAAAGAAGGGAAAAAACATGTGTTGATCCCCTCCTCTATAATACTAACTCGTGTGATTATTGTTTTATTCGGCAGAAGATTGAGCAGCTTTCTTAGCTAACTTTTCTTGCTTAGCAGCTTCTCTTTCTGATTTTCTAACTTCTAGTCCTCCTTTTACATGGCTACTTACCACTTCCAATACTTTAGATACTGCTTTAGAAGCATCATCATTTGCTGGAATTGGGAAGTCTACCAAAGTAGGATCAGTGTTGGTATCTACCATTGCGAAAATTGGAATGTTCAATTTTCTTGCTTCGTCAACTGCGATGTGCTCACGGTTGATGTCTACAATAAACATTGCAGCTGGCAATCTGCTCATATCTGCAATAGAACCTAAGTTCTTCTCCAATTTTTGTCTTTGTCTGTCTACTTGCAAACGCTCTCTTTTAGATAGCGTATTGAAAGTACCATCCACCTTCATTTTGTCGATATTCGACATTTTCTTGATGGCTTTTCTAATTGTAACAAAGTTTGTTAACATACCACCTGGCCAACGCTCAGTATTGTAAGGCATGTTCATTTCCTTTGCTGCATCAGCTACGATATCTTTCGCTTGCTTCTTAGTAGCTACAAACAATATTTTACGTCCCTGAGAAGCAATTTTTGCCATTGCCTCAGAGGCTTCAATCAATTTTGCTCTAGACTTGTTAAGGTCTAAAATATGAACTCCATTGCGCTCCATGAAAATATAAGGAGCCATGTTTGGATTCCATTTTCTGGTCAAGTGACCAAAGTGAACTCCTGCGTCTAGAAGTTCTTTTATTTCAACTTGTTTTGCCATTTTCTTGTCAGTTTACCTTCTGTTCAGATCAACCCTTCAGTAATTCTAAGAAGTCTCAAGAGTTTAGATACTAAACTGAAATAAATATTAACGTTTAGAGAATTGGAATTTCTTACGTGCTTTCTTCTGTCCGAATTTCTTACGTTCAACCATTCTTGGGTCTCTTGTCATTAAACCATCAGGTTTCAATGCTGTTCTGTGCTCAGGATTAATTTCGCACAATGCTCTTGAGATCCCTAAACGAATAGCTTCTGCCTGTCCAGTAAGACCACCACCATCTACAACAACTTTAACATCAAAGTTTCCTTTTTGCTCTACTAAAACAAAAGGCTGCTCCACTTTGTACTGCATAATAGCCGTATCAAAGTAGTCTTTAAAGTCTTTGTTGTTCACAACAATGTTGCCTTTACCTTCCTGTACGTAAACACGCGCAACTGAAGTTTTACGTCTTCCGATAGCATGAGTAACTGCCATACCTACTTAATTTCGTTTAAGTTAATTACTTTAGGTTGTTGAGCCTCGTGATTGTGCTCAGCACCTTCATACACATAAAGGTTTTTGAAAAGCACGCTTCCTAATCTGTTTTTAGGTAACATTCCTTTCACCGCCTTTTCAACCACTTTTCTAGCGTTTTTAGTCATCATCTCTTCAGCTGTAGCTGATTTCTGACCGCCTGGAAAACCGGTATGCCATACATATTCTTTGCTAGCCATTTTATCGCCAGACAAAGAAACTTTTGAAGCATTTAAGATGATTACGTTATCTCCCCAATCAACATGAGGAGTGTAATTTACTTTATGCTTACCTCTAATTAATTTAGCAACTTTAGACGCCATACGTCCTAAAGCTTGCCCTTCTGCATCTACTACCAACCACTCTTTCTGCACTGTAGCAGAATTGGCTGAAATAGTTTTGTAACTCAGTGTATTCACAACTGTATAATATTTAGCGAGTTAGTCAAAACAATAAACCCCTTTTTAAGGGGGCGGCAAATGTACAATCTTTTAATTTTAAATGCCAAATAACTAACACATAAAAGTTTAAATCTTTCATCTTTTCCTATATTTGGCATCCTCAAACTGCCGTACGAAGGTGCAAAATTGCGCTGAAAACTGCTCCCAGCCTTGGTTTTATTAATTATTGTGAACACAAAATGAGAGTATTCTTTTTTTTCTTAGTGAGTCTGTTTTCAGCTCATCTTATCGCCCAATCCCATAATCACGAAAAGTGCGGAACTGAAATATTAGAGCAGCAAATGCGCAATAACAGTTCGCAAGACGATGAAAACTTGTCGAATTTTGATTACCTCTCCCAACAGGTTGCTCAATTAGGTGAATACGATGCCACAGAAAATGTAATTGTGGTTCCTGTAGTGGTTCATGTAATGTATGCTGATCAATCTGACAACATAAGTGACGACCAGATTTTAGACGCCATTGATGTATTAAATACGGATTTCAGAAGACAGAATGCAGATACAACTGATACACGTGCCATATTTAAAGGCGTAGCTGCTGATACCGAAATTGAGTTTAGACTCGCTCGTAAAGATGAAAACGGGAATTGCACAAAAGGTATTACCAGAAAGCAGACTTCATTGGCTATTGATGCGCATGACAATGTAAAACCATTACGCAATTGGAACCATAAAATGTACCTTAATATTTGGACAGTTAGAAATATTCAACTGCCTGGTGGTCCAAGTACAGGAACTATCCTAGGCTACGCGTATAGACCCAACCCTGGTCAACATTATACTAAAGATGGGGTGGTGATTAGACACGACATGATGGGTAGAATTGGTACAGCTACAGGAATAGGCCGTACCCTAACTCATGAAGTAGGTCATTACCTTGGATTAAGACACCCATTTGATAACGGCTGTTTTGGAGGCGATAACTGTACGGACACCCCTCCTGTGGCCTCAGCAAGTAGCGGATGTAATTTGAATAGAAATAGCTGTTCTAATGATAGTCCAGATCTTCCAGATCAGATTGAAAACTTTATGGATTATGCTGATGATCATTGTACTAATATGTTGACACAGCAACAAAGAAACATTATGCGTAATTCTTTGGGTGTAGCAAACCTTAGAGGGTATTTAGTTCAAAACAACAACCCACAGAACACGGGCATCGTTGAAGGACAGCCCTTAGCTTGTGCACCTGAAGCCAAGTTTACCGCAAGTCAAACTCAAATTTGTGAAGGTGAATCTATCCAATTCACTGACCAAACTTTCTTTGGTAACCCAACTACTTACAATTGGCAGTTTCAAGGAGGCACACCGAGTACCTCAAATGCTAAGAACCCAACGGTACAATACAATACACCTGGAACTTATAATGCTACACTAAATGTGAGCAACGCTTCTGGCGCCAGTCAAATGTCTAAACAATTCAGCATTAGTGTTAGACCTAACAGTCCTATTTGGATCAATCAATTCTCTGATGACTTTGAAGCTTGGAATGTACCCAACAATAACTGGCACGTAGAAGTAGATGCAGACACGATTGACTTTTTTACAACTCATAAAACCGGGTTCAATAGTGCAAAAAGTGTGAAGCTAAATAACATTAATATCAACTCTGCCCGAACGGTAAGCTTGATTACCAATGCTATTAATTTAGAGAATACAAAGAATGTATCGCTTTCATTTGATTTTGCTTATGCCAAACGTCAAGGAGTTACTAGCGCGGATGTACTAAAAATTTACATCTCTGCAGATTGTGGTAAGACTTGGAATATTAAAAGAAATATTGCGGGTTCCTTATTAACCACCACAGGTGATAAATCAGGATCATTTGAGCCTGCAAATAATGGCGAATGGAGAAAAGGCAATTTCCCGTTGATCGGAATTAGCTACGTTCCTTCGCTTATGGTAAAGTTTGAATTCGTTGCATCTGGAGGAGGAAACAACCTTTACATTGACAACGTAGAGTTCTTAACTACTATTAGTATAGAGGAAGAGGAAAGAGGCTTTAGAGAGATCAACTTATTCCCTAACCCAAGTAATGGCGTAGTGAATATAGAATTTGATGTTCTACAATCTGATGCTTATAATATTAACGCCTATGACTTGAGCGGAAAACAAGTAGCGCTGTTGATGCCTGAAACAAAATTAACACAGGGAACTTTTAGATTCCAAAGTGAGCAAATGCAAAATTTATCACCTGGAATTTACTTAATTGAGATAAAGAATTCTAAATCCAGTAAAATTGAAAAACTGGTGATTCAGTAAAATAAAAAAGGCGGCCGTTGGCCGCCTTTTTTATTTTCACTATTTATTACTTAAACTGCTCATTGTAGCTCTTAATACTGTGCTCAATAATCTCAAAGGCTTTTTCTTTACCTAAGAAATCTTCTACAACTACAGTTTTGTCTTCTAGCTTCTTATAGTCTTCAAAGAAACTTTTTAGCTCTCGGTTAAAGTGACGAGGTAATTCAGAAATATCTTCAAAGTGGTTTACACTCATATCGTTCTGAGAAACTGCAATGATCTTTTCATCGTTATCGCCATGGTCTTGCATAAGCATTACTCCAATTACTTTGGCTTCTACCAAACACATCGGCACAACTTCCAAAGAACTTAGAACAATAATATCCAAAGGGTCATTATCATCTCCTAAAGTTTGAGGAATAAAACCATAATTGTGTGGATAATACATTGAAGAATAAAGCACACGATCAAGTTTTAACAAACCTGTATCCTTGTCCAACTCATACTTATTTCTAGATCCACGAGGGATTTCGATAATCGCGTTTACATTTTTTGGCGAGTCTTCACCAATCTTGACATCATGCCAGGGGTTCATACTGTTGCTTATTTGGAATTTTTTGCAATAGTACGGCACCTAAAGCAGAAAAAACACCCCCAGCAACTAAATTCATCACAATACTGCTAAAAATATATGAATACAAATTGTAATCACCTTGCGCAACTTGTTCTGAAACCCCATTCTCTATTGATACAGAGATCATTACATCAAAGAAGTTCGGATTAATCAGATAATAAAAAATGGCCATATTTAATGGCGAAAGAACGACTAAAAACAAAGTAACGAGAAGTCCGGTTAAGAATGCATCTCTTCTGGTTATGTATCCATTTTGTTTTCTCCTGCGCTCATTTATGGCCAGTAAATACATACCAAATAACAAAAGGTAATAAGCATTGACCACTATAACAAAGAGATCGGCCTTATCTGCTTCTTGAAACCCCAAAAACTTAAGTAATGTAAGCCATACTAAGAGCACCACACTCATAATCACAGCCCACTTAAATTCATTTTTCATACTATCTATCGAGTTGTATTGTTCTTATTTCTTTTGTCAATTCAACTGGATTATCTTCTAAGTACTTCTCAAATTCTCCCCAGTCTTCTGCAATAAATTTATTGATTTTAACAATTTGTTCTCGTGTGCGCTCTTGCAATTCTTTCAACAGCAGTTGTTTATTTTGTAAAGGAGCATGATACCCTAAGCCCCATCGCAATTGCCAAAACAGGTAAGTCCAAGTATCTGGTTGGTCGAAATAGCCTTTAACATCCTTTTTACCAAAAACCATAACCTTGAGCACGTTTACACTATCTTGAAGACTTCCAAGCCTTTTTTGAGTTTGTTTACTAATACTATCCGTATTTTCTGTATTTAATTTTTTTAATACAGAGATGTTCGCCTCGACTTTGTTCAACTCAATAGTCGCGGAATCCATCAACGCAGATTGTACTTGCACCAACTTCGCAAATTCAGCTCTCTGCTGCAACTCAATCAAAGAAACCTCAACTCGCGGATCAAAAATCACATCCATGATTGTGGAGTCTTTGTGCTCTCCAAGTTTAACCACAACTTTATAAGATCCCGGTAAAACTTCAGTACCTCCTGGTTCTCGTTCTAATTGTTTCTTGGTTCTAACATCTCTACTAGGTACTCTAGTTCCTTTTTCATCAAGATTCCAATAGCTCTGATTTAATCCTTTATGATATTCTCTTTTGAAGCTTCTAATTTGTTCTCCTTGATCATTATGAATAGTGAACTGGACCTTCTTGATTTTCTTTAAGCTCGAATCTCCCTCCGGAATATTTACCCAATATCTAATCCTTCCGCGACTTCCTCTATTGGCACCCTTATAGATTGCATCCGCTGCAAAGCGAGTACGTGGAGCGCTTTTATAATTTGCAATAACACCTGTTGGCGGACTAAACACAGTTAAATACTTGCTCTCAAGATTTTCCTCTTCATTGGCCAATTGTCGCAAAGGCTCTATATCATCTAATACCCAAGCTGCTCGCCCAAAAGTTCCAACGACAAGGTCTTTTTCTCTTTTTTGAATTTTTAAGTCGTTTACCTGAACAGAAGGAAAATCCTTTGCCCATTTTTGCCAAGTTTCCCCTTTGTTCAGACTGTAATACAATCCATCATCCGCACCCAGGAAAAGCAAGTTTTCTTCAACAGGATCCTGAATAATACTTAAACAAAAGCTTTTAATACTATCAGCAGAAGCAATATTCTTAAATGACTTTCCATAGTTATTGGTGTAATAGAGATAGGGTTTCCAATTGTTTCTTCTGTAATCGTTCACAACAACCCATGCTTCACCTTCGTTGTGCTCGCTTACATGTATAAATGGAATCCACGCTCCTTCGGGCATATCCTTTAAACCCTTGGTTAACTCTTTCCACTCTTCTCCCCCATTTATAGAAAGATGCAACCTTCCGTCATCTGTACCCACCCATAACTCGTCTTTT
>JAOARK010000016.1 GCA_025210575.1 Schleiferiaceae bacterium | reverse complement strand
GGCTCTATTCATGGTTCGAGTGCCATCGTTCTGGCCATTTCTATCCCACTTAGTTTTACGGGCTGGTATACCGCTCAAGCCATGGTATTAGGCTTAGTAATTTTTGAATATGTGGTAGCCATTCCATTAATGTTAAGAGCTCGCTAGTTTCTTACAGGAGGGTAAAAAGGAATTCTCTCTTCTAGCATTCGCTGACGAAAAGCTCGGGTCAATATGCTCTCAATAAGTTTGTCCTCTGGTACAGCTTCAGGTTCGTAACCCGTTTTAAGATCAATGTCGTACCAATGCGCAAAGCGATTCCACCACCAGGCGTTCCAACCACTTCTATAGTTTTTTATGAGATCGTAAACCGTTATTCCCGTTTCGCGATAGATAAGTTTACATAGAATTTGTCCTTCACTTCTTGTCAACTCCCTCAGCTCAGGTTCAAAAGTCTCTTCTAAATATTCTTGGTACTTCTTTATGTATTTTTTTTGCTTTCTCTTTTTGTGAATGTCATCTAAGACTAAGCGTACTGAATCTAATTTATCACCAGCCATATAAGCATACGGGTAAACCTTGATCACTTTACGCTTCAAGCGCATATAGTTTTTTCGAGCATCATTATTGCTGAAGGTAGGTTCAGGAAGAAATAAGATCTCATCTAAAAGATCCCAAGGAACAGTATCTCCTTCAACGATTACGGTTTGATGTACCGCACTCGGATTTTCTTTAATAAACGCAGCAGCCGAGTCTTGTGAACCCGGCTGCTGAGCAAATAATGTTAAGCCCAGCATCATAGCCAGACTAGAGAATACAATTTTTATAACGTTCTGTTTCGTTTCCAATTTGAAGGTTCATTCACTTTGTTGTTGAAACGGTCCTTATCCGCATCGTCTTGCAAAAGCTTAGAAGCAAAAATAGCGGCCATCTCCAACTCATCATTCTTCACAGCGCTTAATTTTTCAGCGTCAAAATGAACATTTACAAAGTTGGTGCTAAAGTTTCCACTTCTGAAAGCTTCATGTTGCATTACATATTTACCAAAAGGCAATGTTGTTTCAACGCCCAAAACGCGGTATTCGTCTATCGCTCGGATCATTCTATCCATTGCTTCTTCACGGTTCTCGCCATGTGTTACCAATTTTGAGATCATCGGATCATAATAAATCGGCACTTCCATTCCTTGCTCGAATCCATCATCAACACGAACACCTGGACCTAACGGACGGCTATACACATCTAAAGTTCCAATATCTGGGCTAAAGTTTTCCCATGGGTTTTCAGCGTATACTCGCACTTCCATTGAATGACCATTGATTTTTAAGTCTTCTTGCTTAAAACTCAATTCATGTCCCTCAGCAACTCTTATCTGTTCACGTACCAAGTCAATTCCCGATACCATCTCCGTTACCGGATGCTCCACTTGTAAACGCGTATTCATTTCCAAGAAATAGAACTGATGATCTTCTGTATAGATAAACTCTACTGTTCCTGCTCCGGTATAATCTACAGAACGAGCCACTTCGATAGCTGCCTTACCCATAGCTTCACGTTTTTCAGGAGTCAATACAGCACTTGGGGCTTCTTCTACTACTTTTTGGTGACGTCTTTGCACCGAGCAATCGCGCTCGAATAAATGACAAACATTTCCATGACTATCGGCCATGATCTGGATCTCGATATGACGTGGATTGGTAATATACTTTTCTACGAAAACAGCTCCGTTTCCGAAAGCAGATGTCGCTTCTGACACGGCTAAAGCCATTTGCTCTTCAAAATCTTCTACCTTCTCTACAACACGCATTCCTTTACCACCACCACCGGCAGAGGCTTTGATCAATACAGGAAAGCCAATTTCTTTGGCCAATTCTTTTCCAGCTGCAATGTCTTTCACTTCACCATCTCCACCTGGAACTTGAGGAACTTCAAAATCCTTTACCGCATGCTTTGCAGATAACTTGTCGCCCATAACACTAATAGCGTGCGGAGTTGGTCCAATGAAAATCACACCCGCGTCTTCACACAGCTTTGCAAATCCAGCATTCTCAGATAAAAATCCGTAGCCTGGATGTATGGCATCCACATTTAGTTCTTTACAAACTTCAATGATCTTATCGCCTAATAAATAACTCTGATTAGAAGGAGCCGGTCCTATGCAAACCGCCTCATCAGCAAAACGAACATGTACAGCATTTCTATCGGCTTCAGAAAAAACGGCAACTGTACTGATTCCCATTTCTTTAGCGGTACGCATTACACGCAATGCAATCTCACCGCGGTTGGCTACTAATATCTTTTTAATGGATTTCATAGAAGAATTTTAAAGTCGCGCAAGTTAACGTAAACCAATTTACTCTCTATAATTGACGAATCGATTTTTATCTTTAAACCAAACATAAAACCGATGCAAAAAACTACTCTTCTCATTCTTTTCCTTTTTTCTTGCGTCTTTTTATCTAAAGGCCAAAACGAAATCTACAAAACGGCCAAATGGGTTTATTACCTCAACGCCATTGATTTTCACCAAGAGTGGTACGATGAAATGACCTATGAAAAAGACACCACAATTAATGGAGAAACCTGGCAAAAATTCAAGATTCTTAGAAAAATTGAGCAATACAGATCTTGGTCTGGACAGCCAGGGTATTGGTACTTTACTGAAAATCATTCTAAACTTTTGCAATGGGTTGGAAACAAAGTTTACTATCTACCACAATTCTCTTCAAGTAAATATTTGTTGTATGATTTTGATGCACAACCTGGAGGAAGCTGGGAGTTTGCTCCGGTAACTTCTTCTTCACCTAGTTGTCAGAACTACAATCTTTTTTTTGTTGATTCGTCAGGCACTGAAATGATCAATGGCCATCCTGTAAAATGGGTAAAAGGTTGGAACAACCATTTTAGTTCATGGTTGTTAGACACCAATAGAATTTACCAAAACATGGGAATGCCATTCGGGCAATTCGAACCTGTCTATAATCCTAATTGTGTGATTCACCCTCCTTATCAACATTTGGTTTGCTATTATGATAGCAATGTTGGCTGGAATATACTAGACTCCACAAAATGCGAGCGTTTCTCAATATTGAGTATCGAAGAACCCATTGACAAACCATTCACATTGATCTTTCCTAACCCCACAAAGGGAAAGATTACCATTCAATCTCATCAAACATTTTCCAACATACACCTTTACGATATGGCGGGGAAATTGGTATGGTCTCAAAAGTTTTCTGAGCGTACAGAACATATCTTGCAATTAGAGAATCTGGCTTCAGGCGTTTATGGACTTTTCATTGACGATAAATTTGCCGAGCGTATTATTTTAGAGTAGAAAGGAGTCAATTATTACTAGAGTTCATCTGTTTAATTTAGAACACATCTACCCCTTTCTCAACCCGCGAATTGCTTAAATTAGGCGGTTCAAAGCTTGGAATATGTCGAAAAATATAAGCCACCTCTCGGGGCGTCAAGGACTTAAGAACAATCTCTTCGAAAAAATCGGACATTTATCTGAACATGAAGGGACCTTAAGTAAGGAACAAAAGATAGGATTAGCAGAAGAATACCTCATTGGTAAAGCCAACATTACTGGAACTATATCAGCTTACGATTTCACTCGCGAAGAAAACCGCGGTAAAAAAGCATACGTCTGTAACGGCTCAGCTTGTCTGCTGGCCGGCACGCAAGACGCGGTTCGTGAAAAATTAGGCAAACACTTAAAAGAAGAAGAAATTGGCAACATGACCTGTTTAGGTCGCTGCCACGAGAACAGTGCCTTTAACTTTAATGGCACCAACTATTCCGCTTTAAGCGATGCAGATTTTGACGAAGTGATGCAAAACAAAAAGCCAAAAACAGACAACTACTATGTTGATCATAATGGCTTGCAAATTTTAACGGGAGACTTCCCTGGCTTAGATACTTTTTACACAACACTTAAAGATTCATTAGCCGAAGGACCTGATGCTGTTCTTCAAAAAATTAAGAACTCTGGCGTTCGTGGTCGTGGTGGTGCAGGTTTCTCTATGGGTTTTAAATTGGAAGCTTGTAAAAACGAACCTGGCAACGAAAAATACATCGTTTGTAACGCTGACGAAGGCGACCCAGGAGCCTATTCTGACCGTTACCTTTTAGAGCAACAACCGCATTTAGTAATCTTTGGGATGATAGCCGCTGGCTATGCCGTAGGCGCGAATTGGGGTGTTATTTATACGAGAGCAGAATATCCTGAAAGTGTTGACATAGTTCAAAATGCTTTAGACCAGTTGTACGACCTCAACATTTTAGGAGAGAACATAATGGGCTCTGACTTTAGTTATGACTTAAAAGTGGTGAAAGGTTTAGGCGCTTACATCTGCGGAGAAGAAACCGCTTTATTAAATTCTTTGGAAGGGCAACGTCCAGAAGTTAGAACACGTCCTCCCTACCCTACGCAACAAGGTTTGTTTAACAAACCAACTGTTGTAAACAATGTGGAAACGCTTGCCACTTTGCATTACATCTTAACCCATACGGGAAAAAAATATGCCGAGCACGGAACGGAGAAATCCACCGGAACCAAATTGGTTTGTTTGGATAGCTTCTTTAACCGTCCGGGTATGTACGAGGTAGAAATGGGAACCCCATTGAGAACCGTGATAGATGAAATGGGTCAAGGGTTTAAACAACCTGTCAAGGCGCTGCACATTGGTGGGCCTTTAGGCGGTTTGGTGCCGATGTCTAAAATTGACAACCTCAGCATAGACTTTGAAAGCTTTGCGCAAGAGGGATTTTTATTGGGACATGCTTCGGTAATCTGTATTCCCGAAGAATACCCATTGGTGCAATACATTGAGCATTTGTTTGAATTTACCGCACACGAGAGTTGTGGTAAATGTTTCCCTTGCCGTTTGGGTTCTACTCGCGGTAAGGAAATGTTCCAAAAAGCACAGACTGAGGGTTATAAAATGGACCGCGAACTCTTAGATGATCTGATTGATACGATGGAGCGAGGTTCGCTTTGCGCTTTAGGCGGAGGAGTTCCACTTCCAGTGAAGAATGCTTTGCAATACTTTGAAGACGAATTGAAACAATATTTTAACTAATTGAAGATGAAGACAGCGTATATCAATAATACTCCGTACACCATTGAAGCTGGGGAAACCATTCTTCAATTTTTAGAAAGAAATACGGGCAACCGCCCTCCTACACTTTGCGATGCACCCAATTTAGAGGCCTTTGGCTCTTGTCGTGTGTGTAGCGTAGATGTAGCATTAGAAAAAGATGGTCGCGCTAAAGCGATGGCTTCTTGTCATACGCCTATTCAAGATGGCTACCATATTTATCCAGATAGCGAAGGCATCCAAAAGCTGCGCAAGAACATTGTAGAGTTGGTTTTAACCGACCACCCTTTAGATTGTTTGACTTGCGAAGTAAACGGCAACTGTGAGCTACAAGATGTGGCTGCTGCTGTTGGCGTGCGCGATGTGCGTTACCCAGAAGGGGCCAATCACCTAGACCGCAAAAAAGACTTGAGTCATCCATACATGACTTCAGATTTTTCGAAATGTATTAACTGCTACCGTTGTGTACGTGCTTGTGATGAAGTGCAAGGCGAAATGGTCTTGAGTATGGACGGCCGTGGTTTTGACGCCAAAATTATAAAGAGCGATAACGATACCTTCTTTGGTAGCGATTGTGTAAGCTGCGGTGCATGTGCACAAGCTTGCCCTACTTCCGCGATAAGCGATGTATTCGAATCTAAATCGCGCGTAAGCGAAGAAAAGACCAGAACCATTTGTACGTATTGTGGGGTGGGTTGTAACCTTGAGGTGAGCACTAAAAACGGAAAGATCACTTCTATTCAGGCACCTTACGAGGCGGAAGCCAATGGCGGGCATACCTGTTTGAAAGGTCGTTTTGCATTTAAATTCTACGACCATCCAGATAGAATTACCAGCCCGTTAATTAAACGCAATGGCGCGTTTGAAGAAGCCTCTTGGGACGAAGCCTATGATTTTATTGCAGATAAACTGAATTCCTACATCTCGGAAAGCGGACCAGATAGCATTGCGGGAATTTCTTCGGCTAGAACGCCAAACGAAGAAAACTACCTGATGCAGAAATTTATCCGTGCCGTTGTAGGAACCAATAATATTGACTGTTGTGCCCGTGTTTGCCACTCGCCTACGGCTCTGGGAATGCAACGTGCTTTTGGTACGGGTGCAGCCACCAACTCTATTGAAGATTTAGACCACACCGATTGCATTATCGTCATTGGAGCGAACCCAACGGATGCGCATCCGGTAACGGGCGCCAAGATTAAACAGAAGTTTATGAAAGGTGTGACCAGCATTGTAGTGGATCCTCGAAGAATTGAATTGGCTAAATACGCTACCTATCATTTACAATTGCGTCCGGGTACAAATGTGGCATTGCTTAACATGATGTTGTATTACATTATTGAGGCAGATGCACAAGACCATGATTTTATTGCCAACCGCACCGAAGATTTTGAAGGCTTTAAAGCCGAAATCATGCAGTTGGATATGGACGAACACGAGCGCATTACTGGTGTAGATAAGAACTTGGTTAAAGAAGCTGCTTTGGCTTATGCGAATGCAAATGCCGCTATGGAGTTCCATGGCTTGGGCGTAACAGAGCATTACCAAGGTACGTTTACCGTACAGCTGATTTCAGATTTAGCATTAATTACAGGAAACATCGGTAAACCAGGTTGTGGAGTAAATCCTTTAAGAGGACAAAACAACGTACAAGGTGCAGCCGATATGGGTGCACAACCTCATCAAGGTGCAGGTTATTTAGATGTAACCGATCCAGAAATCAACCACAAATACAATACGTTCTACAAATCAGACAAAGTACCAAGTCATGTAGGTTACAAGATTCCAGAAATGTTTAACGCTGCCATTGCTGGTGATTTAAAAGCACTTTGGATTATTGGTGAGGATGTGGTGCAAACCGACCCGAATACCAACAAGGTGAAAAAGGCTTT